>NZ_DAINNK010000008.1:0-93158 GCF_036735925.1 Povalibacter sp. | reverse complement strand
GACGGCAACAGACAAACCAAGCCTACTGTCACCGCGCCACATCTCGACTCTACCGGAAGCTGACGACGCAACCGAGAAGAAGAACAGATGGCCACTGATCACGCGGCTGCGCGCGGAAATCTGCCAGGTGCTCATGTCGTCCGGCCTGTCGAATTCGGCACTGGCAGAACAAGCGGGCGACGCATCCAGTCGGCTTGCGGTGGCTCATCGTCATCGAACAGCTGGTCAGCGAAGTATCCTTCGAGGTACTGAGCAAACAAAGGCCGATGCGTACCTGTCGGTATGCAGCCCGGTTCGCCACGAAACGCACCGCGCCACTGCTCGCCTTCTGGAATCGTGAGTCCCTCCATCAATCCAAAATGCCACTGCCGGGCAACCTCGAGGGTGAGCGGCTCGCGCTCGACCGCCGACCGATGAATGGACGTGACAACGCGCCGGATGTTCTCAAGCAGGTGCTTGCTGTTGGCATCCCAGTGAGGCATGGGGGAAGTTCAGCGTCGCTTGAGGATCGCGCGCAACTCTCGCTGGGCCGGACTCGGCGCAGCAGGTGTGCCGAGCATTCTCATCCTGCGGTCGCTCACTGGTGCGTCCTCACCCTCGGGCAGCAAGATTCCTTCCATCGGATCACGACCCACATACCCCATCTCACGCTGTACCGCCTGACCGACGGAGCGGCTCAGATCTGGATCCAGATCTCGGTACTCGCGCAGCAGATCGACTTCCATCTTTCCGGCCTGTGCTTTCACGTACTGGAGCAAGGCGTCATTGACCAGCTTGTTCACCGGCTTGCCGAGCAGCCGCGACAGTGTCTTGAGCCCGCCCTGGATCGCCGGATCGATACGGAAAGTCGTATCTTTGGACATGCATCGTGTATATCAGATGTCCAAATAGAAAATGAAGCCAATCACTTAACCGACTGGTACCCAACTATATGTGTGCCAGCCACCGCACGCCTCCGGATACGGCCACACCTGGCCGAGCGACTGCGCGAAATCGCAGGTCATTGCCCCCCCCAACGAGTTCCAGCACATACAGCCCACTCGCTAGAACTATGACCGAAACCAGCGAGCCTTCTCCATAGGACTCACCACGTTTCATCTATCTCGAAAGCGATACGAGCAGATCCTTTGTCAGCGACGCCACGGTCTGCATTGCATCAACATAAGAGGGTCGCTCGCCATAGACCATCAACTGGACGAACTCGGCATACCTGCTCGCATACAGCTCTTCCTTCTCGAGCGCCGCGAGCGCACGGCGCGTCTGTTCAGCGGGATCGTCACGATAAGCCGGAAACTGATTGCGGAACTCTTCAGCATCCTGTTGCAGGACTTCTTGAGCCAGCGCCATGACCGACCGGGCGTCACAGCGCTCTCTGATGACATGCAGATCGTAGATGTGCCTCACAAGAGTAGGGTCGGGAGCGCGACTCAATCCCGCGATCTCCATTGCCGTTCGACGAGTAAGTGATATCAGTTTCTCCGCCGCAGTCTCCTCGACCGTGACGCAAGGGATTGCGAGTATTTCCGGAACACGCCCAAACGCCTCGGCGACGAACGACGCAACTGGAAGCTCCACACGAGCTTTCCGCAGGATTGCGTGATTCAATTCGATTTGGATCGTCGACCGCAAGGGAAGATCTTCTTTCCCAGGCGTTGCATATTGGAGTTGATAGACCGTGTAGCGATTGTCGTCGCGCGAGCGAAGTTGCTCGCTGTCGGCAGGATCGACTGGAAATCCAGCTCCTTGAAGGCTCGCGGTGATCTTGTCGCGCAACTCGGCAAGCTGCTTGCGGCGCTGTGTCTTGCTAACCGCATCTGCTTCGATAGACACGATCTTGAAATCGATATCCTCCGACATGCGTCGGATCAGCTTGTGGGCGCGTGCCAGACAAGTTCCGCCAGAAAATATCAGCTGAAACGGAGCAGCGTTCGTAGCAGCGATGGCGCTCATTGCGCGAATGATGTGCCAGTCTTTCTCGATCAGTACGGGTCGCGCGAAACCGAAATATTCCTGGGCCTCACGAATTTCGGCCGGATCATAGGTCACGTGCGGCGCTCAACCACGAGGCTGTTGCTGCCGTAACCTAAACGGCGAGCAAAGCGGCCTTTGATACGGACGACCGCATTAGCCGGCACCTGCGTCGACCGACCTTCGTTGTACGCACGTTCTGCTTCAGTCGGCTCCCAAGCGACGCCCAGCTTGGTCAAAGCTTCGCGCGAAGCCCCAACGAAGCCGTCGCGAGCAGAAATGACAGGACGACCCGAAAGCCTGGAGGGCTCGGCACGCGCATAAACGCCATAGCCAAGCCGAATCAGCCGCCCCTCTCTCACCAACTCCCGCAGGGCTCGAATGATCTGATCCTCGCCTCCGAGGCGAGCGAACTCGCGCGTCAGAAATACATCGTCGCCCCTGCGAGCGATCAATGCCTCCACCTTGTCGCGTAATGTCCTTCTGCGTCGACCGCGCATACGAAACCTGCTTGCAAAAACCCGACACAATGATATGCAAAAAACCGACAGATGACAACCCGAAAAAACACCTCATGTTACTGATATTATTGAAATATCTCTCTATCCGAAGAAATGATTTCACCGACAGAAATCACTCCCATTCCAGCACCAATAGGGTGCGCGTGTTCGTCCTTAGGTCGCTCCCACGAGGTCTTCTGTCACACCAGAACTCCATTCGCAACTAAATGATTTCATAGATAAAATTGGATAGGACACCAGCAGCGATCTGGGTGCGTACCGCAAGTCAACGCCTGCGCCCTCTCTTCCCGATTGCCTGCACATATATATGTGTGCATCCCAACCTGGACGGATAACCCTCAGTTCTGCGGCGTGTGGACTCGTCCGGGCTCGCGCCGTAGAGGAAGCGATCACCCCTCGGACGTGACCTAGGTGAAGTAGCCACTTACCGTCCTTCCGTCGCGGCCGCACGCAGCCGATACACCGCCCGAAAATCCAGATCGCGTGCGACCAGCACCTGGATACGATCGCCCTGCTGCTTGCGCACCGTCGGCGGGATGTTCACGGTACTGCGCAGTACTTCCGTCAGGATGTCCTGCGAGGTCGACGGGTTGTAGATAACCGCGGCGCCCTCCATCGATGACTGCACTGCCGTCTGCACCACGCCATCGATCAGCGAGATCAGCATCGCCGCACCGAAGCGCTCGCCAAAGTGACGGTCCACCTCGCCCGGCAATCCCGCTCGTCCCAACTCATCGGTCCCTGGCGATGCCAACTCCACCACTACACCGGACGGCGTGCGCGCCTGCGTCCACAACACGAAAATCCGTGCCTGCCCCTGCCGCACCGAACCGCGCGTCTCGCCCACGAGCTTGGTGCCCCGCTCCAGCAACACCACGCCGCCATCGACACTGAACGTATCGCTCGCCGTGACACATGTCGCCATCCCCGGCAACGTCGAATCCAGCGCAGTCTCCAGGGTGCAATCGATGAACGCTCCCTTCGGCAGCAACAATCGTGAACTCGGCAACACGCCCGCCAGCGCTGCTGGCGTTACCGTGGACGCAAACCACTCATCGAGTCCCCGCGCATTGCCCTGCTCCATTGCGGATACACGTCCGCCCGCTCCCTGCTGCGCCGCCTCGCTCAATGCCTCGCGATGCGCCACGAACACCGGCCCCGACAACTGCCGCTGCAGCGCAAGCTGCGCCGGCGACTTCGCCTGCCCGGGCGCAGCCTCAACCGCAGCGGACTGCGTCGATGCAGGCCTCGGCGCGACCCACGCCTCATTCGGTGGCGGCAGCTCGGGCTCTGGTCCGAGGACTCGTTCCAGCACCGGTGGCGGCTCAACACGCCCCAGCGCCGGCAGCACCATCTCCGCTTTGGCTTTCTCTTCGCCCGAGGATCGCGCGCTCGCTTGCTGCCGCGCATGCCTTGCCGCCGCATTCGCGAAATACCAGGTGAGCATTCCCAGTCCGATCGCCCCCATCAATCCCATGGCCAGCACATGGCTCGCTTTCGAGTTCAGCGAACGGGTGCGATTCACCGACGGAATGCCGCGCTCTCCGACAATGATCGATTCTTCGATCGTCCCGCGCGTCTCTTCATGCCTCGGCGGTTCCTGATGCTCCTGCTGCGGGTCGGAGGTATTCATTCGATCGCCCTGCGCTCGCGCATCACGTCCGGCGCCAACGTTCCCGACTCCAGCCGCTCGCCACCACCTGAGTAGCTGCGATTGACGATGCATCCAGTCGACCCGCCGCGCCGTACGATCAACCGCCGCGCCACCCGATGGATGATGACCACACCATCGACCACCGTGAAATTGAGCAACGACTCGCTGTCATCGTCATTCAGCACGAACACCGCCGGCAGCTCCGCACGCGATCCGAACGTCAGGTGCGTCTGCACTCCATCATCAAACGCCGCCACCGGCCTTACCGCCTCGCTGCCACAGAACCAGTAGTCCCAGTTGCGCTCGCGCACCGCCTGCGCCTGCGTGAGCGAACGCTCCCATTCACCGCTCTTGGCTCGCGACTCCGACGGGTAAGTGAACAGCAGGGCATAGATCACCTCATCCGACTGCGGATCCGGCGCATGCGCATGCACCCGGTAGTCGAAGCGATAGGCCCGCCGATTGGTATAGATGACGAGATTCGTGCCCACCTGCTCGGCCCGCGGCTTGACGATCACATGGTTCGCATGTGCCCCCACCGTAATGCCTTCGCCATCGCCGCTTGCCTGCCCGGCAAAGGACTCACCCGGCGCGAACACCAGTTCGATCTGATAGCCGACGAACGCCTCCAGCCGATAGACCTGCTGCGGATCGTAGGTGACCGTCCGAATGCGTGAATCCACCGCCCCACGCGACGGCATGACCTCGGCCATCGGAGGTGTCGTGCAGCCCAGCAACGCCAGCGCGCCGACAAGGGCCTTCATGGCGCCTGCATCTCACGGCGCACGACCGATGCACCAGGCTCCTGACGCGGTGCCAGCTCCGGCTCCGGCCTGAAATCAATGATCTTGAATGCCAATGGATTCCAGCGACGCGTCCGCGCGTCGCTGGAAGGCTTCGCATAGGCATACTGCACCGTCGCGATCCACTGGCTTCGCTCCACTTCCGCACCACTGGGATTGCGCCGCCGCTTCACGTAGCGCACCTGCGCCAGGTCCGCCACCCCGTTGCCTCGCGTGAAGAAGCTGATCGACTGGACCTGCGCCTGCAGCACCGTCCCATCGCGATAGCGGTTGAGCGGCGACTCCGGATTGGCGCGATTCCACTGCTGATACCAGACTTGATTGCGCTGCGCCGTATGAAACGCACCGCACTCCTCGTAATCGCTCTCCGCCGTCGCGAGATTGAAGCGCTCACACACGGTCACGTAGTGATCCAGGAAATACCGTGTGACCGCCTGCGGCAGATCCACACCTCCTTCAAACACCGGCACCACATCCACAACGCCACTGGTTTCATCGACGCGGATCACGAACGGATCCACCCGCTTGAGCGGCATCAAGATCGCAATCGCCAATGCCGTGAGTGTCGCGCAGGTTCCCGCCCCCGCCGCCACCGACCAGGCGATCCGCGCACTGCGCTGCGCCTGAGCGGCACGATCGGCATCCCACGACGCCGCCTCCGTCAGGTACTGCTCCAATGCTGCATCCTTGGCCACTGCACTGCTCCCTACCGGGTGCCCGTCTCGCCCGGATCAGTCGCGTCGGTACCCGCTGTACCCGCCACATGCCCATTGATTGGCACCAACTTCCGCTCGCAATCCTTGTGCGCAGGAACCGATGTACACGCCGCCAGAAAAAGGATCGAGATCAAGATGAGTCTCATTGGAGATCCCCGGATCTACCATGCCCGCCGCACATAGTTGTCGCGCCGACCGGCCCATCGGGCTCCACTCACCACACCCCTTCTCATCCAATGGCCCGCCTTACGGCTATACGAATCCCAGCGGGTCGTCTGTGTATCGGTCAGGCCACGAGCGAAGTGCCCCAGACTGCGGCTCGATGTACCGAGTCCCCACTTCAAACCGGCGCTCACCACGCCGAACGTACTGAGCGCCAGACCACTGGCCAATCCTGCGGCCATGGGCATGACTTGGCGCATCACAAGGAACGTCAAACCAGCGGCAATCAACAGCCGTGCTGCATCGGCGACGGAGATCTCGCCCCCTATGCGGACGGCCGCTTCTGCTGTCTTCAGAACCACAGTCATCATGAGCGCAGCTACCAGGGTCGTCAGCAGGGCAATGAAGCCATAGTTCGCCAGCTGCGCGATCCATGACTCGAAGAACTTCTTCGTCGTTTCAAAGAGCAGCAAGGCAATGAAGAGAGGACCCAAGGCAAGGAGAACTGACAGAGCGATTCTTGAAAGCGTCAATAGAAAGAGCGTATAGACGCCTGTGAGAAAGACGATCAGATAGACCGCACCACCAACAAAGAAAAAGATGATGTTGTCATCGAAGATCGTTCCGCGATCCACCAGTAAGCGCGCTGCATCGAATCCTCTGAAAAATATCGCGTCGACCACTTCCACCTGATCGAACGCACCTACCATTTGAGCGCCCAGGGCGGCTGGAACATTAAAGAATGTATCCACCATGAGTTCATGGAACGCCCAGAGCTGAATGGATGCTCCCATGATGATGCCGAGCGTAAATATTCGCTTCATACCAGTCATGAAGGGCTCTTCAACCTTCCCCATCAGCTGTAGATATCCCCACACGATGATGTAGAGAACGCCCAGTGACACCACAACCGGCTCCAAGATGTTTGCCATCCTCACCGTGCTGTCAGATACATATCCAACGAGAACGCGAACGAGCCAAGCGTTAAGTTCCGCAGAGAAGCCCATGGTTCGACTCCATCTAAAGACCTAGTCCTTCTTCTCGTCCTTCAAATCATCAAGCAACCCCACAGGCGGGAGATCTCGCAGGCTGCCGATCGCCTCGTCACGATCCGCCTGCTTCGCGTTGATACACAGCGGATCATCCCGTAGGGCGCCCGGATCATCTGCACATTCCCGCAACTTCTCCGTTCTTTCCTCCTTGTGAGCCTTGTAGTAACCGACTGTGTACTCGGACGGCTTCCGGCTACACGCCACAAGCATCAACACGGCAAGTACGCTGACTAGCAGGCGGGACATATGCAGGCTCATCATCGGAGTAGCTCCTCGATCACAATCCGATCGGCGGCAGGTCTCTCAGAGATCCAAATGCATCGATGGCTTGTTCCTTCAATCGTTGGCGCCGTGCATTTCGTTCCGCCTCGATTGCAACCGCGAGCATTTGCAGTTTTGTCTGCTCATTCACCAGCATCCCCTGCTCCGCCGCAATCCTTGCCTGAAGATCCAGGATCGCCTTCTGATCCCCCGCCGCCGGAATGGCATCGATCAGCCGTTGCAGCGATTCAAAGCGCTGACTGCTCGCAGTCAATGCCGCACGTGCCGTGACCTGATGCATGGCCACCGCCTGGCGCGCCCGTTCCAGCTCCTGTCGATCCCGCGGCGACAGCAGTTCTAGCGCCTGGGGACCGAGAACGGCGTTCTGTTGCTGTAGCGCTCGCACTTCATTCGCCAGCTGCTGGTACTGCACGCTCGCATTTACCACTGCCGACTCCAGTTCCTCCCACGACGGCGGCAGATAGTTTCTTACCGTCCCTTCCAACAGACGCTCCATGCCGCGACCACCGCGCATGGCCTCATAGGTCTGTCTCGCCTGCGTCAATTGCTGCCGCGTCGTCTCCAGCTGTTCACGCATCGACTGGATCTGCTGTGTCAGCCGCACGATGGCCGCCGCGTCAACGACCGCGAACTGCGCCGATGCCGTCGGCGCCACCTGCAACAGACACAACGCGAGAACGACACTCCCTACTGCCTTCTGACACATGACACTCTCCGCGCACCAAGCCATTTCACTGGCTTCCCATGGAAAGAAACACCGGCAGCCAGCATTGCGGATCGCCGCCCGCCCTCTCGAGCGCCACTCTCATCTGCTCCACCGAGCGCCGTCGCCCGGAGATCACCCGCAACTCGGCATCGAATCCCCGCAAATCCAGCTGACACACCACGCTCGCATGCCCCTGTTTCACCAGGAACGAGCGCGATCCCGGCTCCAGCTGCTCATGGATCAGATGGAACTCGCGCTGCGTGAGCCCGAATCCCTCCACATAGTCCTTGGCATTGGCATCCGGATTCGGGAAGAAGATCTTGGTCGCCGTCTGCTCGACGATCGTTCGTGCGATCGGACTGTCGAGCACACTGCCGGCCGTCTGGGTGGCCGCACACAGCACGCCATTCAGCTTGCGCCAGGTCTTCGGTGCATTGTCCGCAAAGCCCTGGAAGTCCCGATCTGCCAGCGCCGTAGAGAATTCATCCACCCAGCACACCAGCGGCCGACCATCCAGCAACCGCTCGACCAGGTGAAAGAGATAGCGATTCAGCGGCCCGCGGATCGTTTCATGATTCAGGAAATGCGTGACATCAAAGCCGACCAGCGTCCCGGCACCCATCCGCGGCACGACCGTATCGACCGGATTGTCAAAGACCCAGGCGTACTCCCCACCGCAGCTCTCGCACCAGCGAGACAGATTCGCATGGACGCCATCGACCACCGTGGCATCGGTGAACTCAATCAGCCGCGACAGTCGTCGCGAGGCCACCGGCAGCGCCAGCGTGCCACGCAGTGCTTGCTCAAGCTCCGTATGTTCACTGGCCTTGAGCACCCGCGAACCGCGCGCCAGCATGCCCAGCCATGCCTTCATGAACTCGACATTCGTGGCATTCGCCTCCAGCTGCAGCGGATTGAGTCCCGTCGGCGCGCCGTTCTGCAGCGAGAAGTATTCGCCACCGAGCGCACGTACCAGGATCTCCAGCCCCTGGTCCTTGTCGAACACCACCTGCGACACGCCGCGCGTCGCCAGTAGTGACACCAGAAAGCCGATGAATACCGTCTTGCCCGATCCCGTGGGACCGCAAATGAAGGTATGCCCCGTATCCTTGCGACTGCCCCCATCCGGATCGCGCGGATCGCTGGCATGCAGGCTGAAGTGATATGGGGAGCGCGCCTGCGTCATCAGCACCGCCAGTGCCTCGCCCCAGTGATTGCCCTGGGCGCGACCGGCCGGAAAGTTGTGGAACGGCGCCATGGCCGAGAAATTGCGCGAAGTGATCGGCGACTTGCGCGGCCGCAGGGCAAAGCACCCCGGCAGCTGCGCCCAGAACGCCGCTTCGAGCCCCAGGTCCTCGCGCGCCACCGTCATGCCGCTATCCGACAGCAGCGCGCGCGCCAGCGCCACGGCATCATTCAGTCGCGCCATGCGTTCCTCAGCCGAGCGTCCATCGCGTCCCGTATCCGCCTCCGTCATCACCTGCAGCGAGAAGTGATGGTCGCCCATCACAAATCCGTTCGACGTCAACTCATCCAGTGCCTCGGTCAGTTCCTCCGCCTGCGAGACAGAAAAATCTCCGGCATTGGCCATGCGGTTGTACTGTCGCTGCAGCAACCCCTGCGCCGTGGCCTTGGTGAGACAGGTGAACGACTGCGTCAGCACGAATTCGAACGGCGCCGACAGCAGCGGATTGAACATGCCGACCACACTCGGTGTCGGATACTCCTTGATGCCCAGCATCGCACCCAGTCGCGTCTTCGTTGGCAACCGGTACTCGATCACTTCGGTGCCGAACACCAGCCGGCTGGTCGCCAGCACCTCATCCAGCGGCGCACGCGGCATCGGCATCGGCTGCATTTCGCCATTGATCAGGCCACCCAGGAGTTCCAGCACCGGCGAGTACCAACGCCCGCCGTTGCAATAGGCCGTCAGCCGCTCCGGCTCATACCGATCCAACGATGAAAGCACCGCACCGGCGAGCTTCTCGCTGGTTTCGATGGCTTCGGTCGTGGCGTTCGCCATCCCTACGTCGTTCCGCCGCTGCATGAGCCGCGCCGCGAGCCCTGCCGTCACGCCGACCGCCGGCCGGTACACGATCGACAGGTACAGCTCATTGACCATCAACGTCTCACCAGCGAGCCGCTGCCGATAGCGATGCGCCAATCGTTCGGCGAAGGTATCGCCGCCCGTACCGGCGCCCTCCAGCCGCTCGCGCCGACGCACTACGTGCACCCACATCGCTACCTGCGGCGACGCCAGGTTGCGCCAGGTCAGATTCAATCGTTCATGCCACTGGTTGAGCGTTTCATCATCGGCGCTTTGGAAGCTGCCACCCTGCAACCGGAAGACCTGCACGAAGTCCCCGGCCTTGGTCCGTACCAGACTCGCCGTTGCCTGCGAGGTGTACGGAATACGCAGCGATGCGCACAGCTCCCGCCGCGAGCGCGCATCGCGTACGGCGTTCAACCCGCTCACTGCTGCCTCTCCAGCCCCACCCTCACCGTGCTGCGCCGACGCCCTGAACGATCCGGCAAGGTCAATGCGAGCGCACTGTAGGAGGCTGCCTTCCAGAAACGCACATTGCCGAAGTATCCCGGCAACCGCGTGACACCCCAGAGAAACAACAAGTCGAAGAACCGCGCATCACGCGCGCACAGCAACAGGCACAGGCCATGGATGGGCACCGCGATGAGCAGTGTCAGCAGGTTCTTGGTGACCAGGAAGACTTCCATGACGACGACCAGGTTCAGGAGCAATGCCGGATACGCCACGCCCCAGCGCATCGCCGGCCGTGTCACACCGACGAACAACGGGTCTGCCCGCAGGCCCTGATTGCGCTCGTCCATGGCGTCCTAAACCCCGAACATGTCCCGCACCCACGGCACAATCTGTGGAGCGCCGAAGATGACCCCGATGCCGACCAGACCACCGACCACCCAGCTCCAGGTGATCTTGCCGATCATGGCGGCAACACCTGCACCTATGACCACGATGATCGCGATGGGTGTGGCAATGGTGAGCACCCAATCCACCATCGAGCTGGCACCGGTATCGAACACCGACTGGGAGAGAACCGATGAAACGTATAGCGACAGCGCTACCGCCACTGTCGCCACCGATCCCAGATGAGAACCGCTGATCCGTGTGTTCATGGGCCGTGACCTCATCGCCGACTGCGACAGAGCGAATCACGCCACTCGACTGAACTCGGTTCGAGTTTCGATTCAGATTGTCAGGAAACCTCGACGAGAGGACACGCGACAGCCTCTGGCCACGGCCCCGGCAAGACCCGCACCAGCCAATCCCACCAGAACCGATCTGATCAGATCGGAGCGGGAATAGCCGTCTTCAGGCACCCTCGGGACGTCACAGAGATTCGCGCCCAAGGAGTCGCAGAGCATGCACCTGGAATCGCGACCACTGTTCGTCGCTGCCGTGCTGCGCCGTCGCCAGCAGCTGTTCCCAGAATTGCGGCACATCGTCCCAGCGTCGCCGAACCTCGCCCGCGTAGGTCAACGCAATCGCATCGAGCTGCCGGAATCGCAGCGTGGTGATCAGCAGTCCGACCTCTCGGCGGATCCCGAGCAACAATCGCGGCCCGACGCCCGCCCGTCCACAGTGCCATGCGATGCTGAGCAGGTGCTGCGCCATTGGCAGGTCGACGTTCGACGCAACCGCATTCGGCGAATCCGCCGTCAGACCCCGCACGCGGTCGTTCCAGAACGCCTCATCCGAAAATCGAAAATCGCCGAGAAGACACGGCAGCTCTTCCAGCCGTTGCAGTGCCTTCGCAGTCGATGCGGAAGCCGCGCCATGTCCCTCCCGCATCTGCAGCATCACCTCGGCCACTTCCCGGTTCGAGTCGCGAATGTGCGCCATGACCCGCAGCGCTTCCTCCGCCTCTGCCGTCACCATTGTTTCTGCTGCGGACATGCGATCACCTCCGTCAGATTACCTCTCCATGGGAGCCTATCGGCTGCGCCGAATGCGCGCTGTCTGAGTTTCGGTGCAACTGCGCGAACCTACAGGCACTGAAGACGATGGCCGCGCCGACGCATGCCGATCGCGCACAGTGGGAGTTCCGGCAGACTCGCCTGGCGTACCGGTTGTTGTGCGCCGAGGCACGCACCCAGACCATCTGCCGCTTTACCTCGCTGTCGCCGCATCGGCTGGCCAAGTGGCGCAAGCGCTGGGGATTTTCCGACACCGACCGCAGTCGCGGGCCGGCCCCGAATTCCTTCACCCCCTTCTTCCGCTTTCCGGCCTTGCGCGCCGAAGGTGCCTATCTCGCGATCCTCTGCAGAACATTCGGCGTTCTTGGGGACGACCATGCAGGATCTGCAAATTCGTTCTATCGCCTCGCCACGGGTGAGCGACTCTGCGACCTGCTGGAGTTTCATCGACAAAGCTATCAGGCACCTTCTATCAGCTTCGATCAATTGCTGCTGCTCGCCCGCGGACTGCAGACCGGCAAGAGTATTCAACTGAGTCATTGCAGCCGATGCGGCGGCGGCGTTCTGCGCGATCCGTTTCAGCTAGTACGCGAGGGTTGTGATGCCTGCCGAAGGCCCCGACAGTCCCACCCGGCCCCTGCTCGTGCTACGCACGAAAACGTCGTTCGCCGTCATCTTGAGTAGTCCCGGCGCCAAGCGTCATCCAATCGCGTCAGCATCTCCTGCCGTTGTCGTTGACCCACAACGACGCGTATAGGTCACTTTGGCTGTGTCATCGATCTTGAGACACCGGATCGAACTCGTGGGAATGAACTCGATCGCTCCATTCCCATTCACGTTCCTCAGATAGGTGCGGTCAGCAGTCTGAAACACCAATTGATACAGCGCTCCATCTTCAAGCGGATCCGCGCTGACACTCAAGTACGACAGATTCAGGCCACCACCCATATTGAGCACGTTGAGCGCAAGGCCGCCAAAGTATGCAGCCACCGGACGTGCGAACAACAAGGGCAACATCAAGATACACGCTGCCCCGAACAGCACTTGATTTCGTGCACGCTTGGTGGCTTTCGCGAATGAAAGAACCGCATACACGAACGACAGGACGAGCAGGCAGAAAGCCACCAATAGCACCTGCCAGGCCGGCTGCCCATGTCGATAACCGCGTCGCCCCAGCCAACACCGCCACACTTGAAGTGATCGTCATCCATAGGAATCCGAATAGAAGGATCATCGGCACAAAATCGCCATCGGATCGATGTTTCAATATCCATATCCACGCAAGTATGCCGTAGAAAAAAGCGGCGATTATTGCAAGCACATGCCATTGGGGCTCTTCCACGCGGGCTGAAAGCACTACGCCCAAGGGGACATAACTGAGCGCCGCCAGCGGGAGCGCACAACGTAGCCAAAACTTCGGCCATTTGCCGCCATCCAGCAGCCTGTCCAGGGCCTGCTGGTAGGATTCGTATCGTCCCAGCGAATTGAGCGCAGGCAACATGATGAATCCAGCCGCAATGACCACAAAAAACAACGCAATCGCTGCTACCGTGCTCAGCAACACGGGCAATTCGCTCAACGACATGGGAAAGGGAACACTATTCTGAGCGCAATATGCGCGCAGGAAGTGAAAGCCAAAACCAACGGCAACCACTGCCAACCCCTTCGAGATATCGGCGAGCGACCATTCCTTCGGTGCCCGAAACAGATTCGGTTTGTTCAACTCATACTCCTTGCAGTAACTACGGTCATACGGTGAACAGGCCACGGGCTTCAAACACAGCCCCGACCGTTGCCTACATCGTCAAGAATCACATGAAGGGCGGCGGCCGGATCGCGGAGCCCGAAACAACTTCAAGCTAGGTGACGAACGTGGCCTTGCCCCTTTGTCGGGCGAATCAAAAGACACGATCCGGAAACACACCCTTGATGCTTGCGTGAAACCTGGCAGCGATCTGATCGAAGCCCTTCTTCGATGGATGCAATTCGTTGTGCCAGGAGCCCGACACCGGCTTCAACGTACCCTGAGTTCCGACTACATGCACATTTGCGTGCTTGGCCGCGAGGGTCGTTAACATGGCCTCGAACTGGAACAGCATCTCTTTCACAATCTCGAACGCCAGCGTTGGATCAACAATCCGCCGGATGTCGAACGTCGGCTTGAGCCACGGACCGAGTCCGCACACGCCGCGCCCGTCAGGAATGGCAAAGTCGTAACCATGAAAGAAAAGTGCAGTCTTCGGACTGAGCTGATCCCGCAACGTGATGAGATCTTCGTACCCGATCCGCACGAGCGACAATGCCGTAGCAAAGCGCGCAGGATCCAGATGAGCCTTGGCGTTGCCACCCGCGATGAAGTCCTTGACCCACAGCACCATCGGATTGTCGGTGATATCGTTACCTCCACCAGAGAAAAGCAGTGCATCCCACGGCCCGCCCGCGGGGCATCCCGCAGTGAATTTTTCGATCAGCGATTTTCTTTGTTTGACGCCGAGCATGAAACGCACCTCATCGCCAGCTCGTGCCATGTTCAGGATCGGAACCTTGATCAATCGCTGCAGACGCGGAATCACACCACCAGACAACAGGAACGGCGGATAGTCGAACCACGAATCGCCTTCTGCGAATACTTTCAGCGGCTGGATGATGGTCTTGGCTGCGCGCGCCGAGCGGCGGCCTCCCGGTGCGAAGGCGATGTCGGTCGCTCCCCGCTGCTTCATGATGCGAATGATCTGGGCATATTCCTTTTCCCGGCGTCGCCGCTCCTCGTCCTGCGTTCGTACGAGCGTCGCGCGCGCCTGACCGACCGTGACTGCTTCGGCCGCCTCCACTGGTGTCGGCGCGGCCGCGCCACGTCGGCCCACGAGTGCGCGCCGCATGGACGGGACTTTGGCGGCAGCCAGACGCTGCGCTTCCCCCAACGTGACAGGCCCCACGCTCCGCGGCAGCGCAGCCGTGCGCGGGCGCCGGACAGCAGGCTTTCGTGGACTGCTCTTGCGTTTCTTCGTTGCCATCGCGAAGTTCTCCAGTCGGTGTCTGATACGGTGTTGAGGACCCCAGGGCGCGGTCCGAATGCGGGAGTCCGATCCAGCACCAGGCGATGCTGACTGCTCCTAAAGGGTCAGCGTTACGCAGTTACCGGTCACCCCGTCAGTGGTCTTCAGCTGATGACAGCGACGCCGCAGATTGTTGAGCAATGCCTCATCGGGCACGGGATTCTGGGTGCCATACACGTTGCGCTTGGTCGATACCAGCACGCTCGCTCGTGCTGCTCGGCGCACCGGCAACAACGTATCGAGCAATTCGGGTGGTGTGCCGTTGTGGCTGCCATGATGTGAAACCTTGAGGAAATCCACGGGCTTCAGGTGCTGTGTGCAGTGCCGCTGGATGTGAGCCCAGCTTTCCAACTCCGCATCACCCGCCAGCATCAAGCGCTTGCCCGCCACTTCGAAGATCAGACACAGCGAAGTATTGTTCTCCGCCCGATCAATGAGACGTGCGGCTGCCACCCCGTCCTCGCGAATGGCGCGGCGCAGGCGTTCGAAGTCGCTGCGAGAAAAGCCGCGATGATCATTGGGTTTGGCCCGCGGCACGTCGGCAAACGTCCACGACTGCCCTTCATCATCGGGCAACGCGATTCCTTCCGCCGCCGCGAGCGCACGCAGACGCGCCCGAGCGCGACCGCTAGCGTAGTAGACGCTGGTGTCCTCCTCGGGCGCCAGCACATGGATACTGATCTTCTTCGACCAGCGCGTCGCCGCAATACCCTTGCTACCGCGCGCGAGATAGACCACCGGCTTCTTGCCCAATGTACGCAGATAGTTCATGCGGTCCTTGTTCGAGAGGTTGTTCTCGAGCAAGGAGCGGAAGCCCGGATGCAGCACCAATCCTCGTTGGTGTACGGATTGAGAGAACGCGCGCACGCTGTCATGCAGCCGCTTCTTCAACTGGGCCTTCGGATAGTTGGCGTAGTAGTCCGGATGGCTGGGCAGCCCGAGCCATACCTGGTCCACCCGCATGCGATCGAAGATGGCGCGCTCGCGATAGAATCCTTCGATATGATCCAGATGTTCGTGGGTCGCGATCACCAGATCCAGGTGACCGTGACAGACCTGCTCGATGTCGCGTGCAATGGCGGGAAATCGTTGCAGGCTCTCAGCATCATTGGGCGCACGACCGAAATCCACCAGCACATGCCGGGTCGCTGCACCGTCCGGCAGGCTAAGCAGGACGCAGTCACCGAACCCCACGACGTAGGCTCGAATCGTGATGCCGCTCATAGGTCACCGTGAGCGCAGCGATGGCGCATGGCGGCGTTGCGCCTGAGGCGTACTCGCCCGCCTTCGATCGTGGCATGAATACGCGATTCGCTGCCACGCGGTGCACCGATACCGCGTACGCCATCGAGTACGCCCAACTGCCCTTCCCTGACGAGGTAGGCAATGTAGTTTTTCAGCTCCTTGCGACGCTGATCGGTCGCTGGCACAGCCACTTCATGAAGGAAGTTGCCGTTGGTATCGAACACCAGCGTGCCACCGCAGTACAGCGGCATGCTCGACCCACTCAACCCACGAAAGCGCTTGCCCTCCAGCAACACATCCTCCTCCCACAGGAACTCGATGATGTGTTCGCGTGGCGGCCGGTAGCCGTCCTTCGAGACCTTGTTGGTACGATACACATTGATCACCTGGAAATTGGCATCGTAAGGAATGCAGAAGAGCGCGCGCCGGGCATCGAGGAATCGATAGGCGTCGGCATGGGTGGAGGCAATCACCTGCACATCGACGCCGCGTAACTCCAACTGGATCTGGACGCTGCGCTTGGCGTCTTCTTCCGGCACCTTGATCTTGCGGTCCTTGAAGATCGTCCGCAGCTTGGCGCGGATTCCCATGGCATCGATGGGGTACGCCGTGGCGTCGGCTTTCAATAGGGCGCGAGCGTACTCGTCATAGCGAAGGTCGGCCGGCGGACAGTAGTCGAGGGCCCGGAACATCACCGCTGCCGTCATCGAGGCTGCCCGATATAACGCGCGCACGGAGTAGTAGCGGCTTTGCCCGGCGCTCATGGCCCCGACATGCGCCTTCTCCAGATCCCGGCGTATCTTGGGATGCAGGTATTCGAGCAGGTCGTAGTAGATGCCGGTCAGCACCTCCGACCAGTCATGCTCTTCATATGTCCCTGCCAGATCGCTCATGGTGCGGTTGTTCCAGGCGCCGCGCAGATAGTCCTCCTCCTCCATCCCGCGGATAGCCGCTCCAAATTCACTGGCGATGGCCGATACGATGTTCTTCGGGGCCAGTTTGCTCTTGCTGTTCCTGAGCGCCTGCAGCGCAACCTCCCGCGTGTTGAGGCTCGCCATCATCGCCAGCGCATCGCCGAAGTATTCGTGGAAGCCCGCGGTTTGCGCCGAACAGACTTCGTTGTAGTACGGCTTCAGTCCGTCGAGCACGGCATGTCCAAGTTCGTGCGCAACGATGTCGTGGTGCAGGCAGGTGTAGACGGGGCGACCGTCGTGTCCTTCGAAGTAGAAAAAGTGCAATGCGCCTGTGTCACGGCTGTAGAACGCATTGTCCATGTAACCCGCATGCGGGATCAGGATCAGCCGCCCGAGCTGCGACGCCCAAGGAATGGTGCGCGCGAGCACACTTTCGTCTTCGATCATGGCCAACGTGCGCTCGACAATGGTCCACACGTTGACCTGGTGGAAGCGAACATCGTTCAGAAGCTTCTCGCCGGAAAGTCTGGCGAGTCCCTCAAACTCCAGATTCTTCTGCAGGCGTACTGGCGCAAAGCGCACATCGAGATCCGCGTTGTAGTCGACGACGACGGCACGCGGGCCGGTCGGCCCGCTATCGACGCCGCCGGCTTTCAACTTGCAGTCAACAGCCCACAAGCCATCGCGACGCGCAACCAGCGGATCCTTCGGCAGGAACCTGCCACGCACTTTCACATCCTTGAGTTGCTTCGCCATCGTGTTCCCCGTCACATGTCCCAACTCGCCAGGTCGCGGGTCAGACGCCGTGATTCAGCGATTCGTTGTCTGCCTCTGTCGCAAGGCATCGATCCATCGCAGGCGTGCTTTGCACGCTTACGACAGTTGCAGGCGTGCTATTCGTATCGGGTAACGCGGATGCCGTACATGCGACTGCCATCCGCAGCCGGATCCTCGATGCGCGCTATCCGACCAATGCACCAGCGTCCGTCATGGTGCACTGCCACAGGTGCATTCTTGCGACCCAGAGGCTGAGTCGTGCGAACACCAAGATCGCGCGGCGATGCGTTCTCGATCATGCCCTCTACGATCATGGGTGACGACTCTTTGCCGATACGCACCTGACAGTGCTGTTGTACGCGCGTCCGGGGCAACCGTACTTTCAACACTTCGACGGGGCGGTCCAGTTCCTTGTGCAACCGAAAGAACGAGTAGTCCTTGGTCAGAAGCGACCAACGCTCCGGCACTTCCGAGAAGATCAGCACATCGCCAAAGGCATTCGGATGGTGCGTAATGATCTTGAGAAATTCGAAAGGATCGGTCGCGGACATGAGCTGCGGCAGGCGCTTGCTCAGGATTTCCTTCTCCTCCACCGGCGCTTGCGCCAGGCACTGCACCGCCGCTTCGCAGGCACTTCGCTCGCGCCAGCAATTGCCGTGCAGCCGGCATTCGCCTTCCACATCCTCGCGCTCGCACCGCGAGCTCGTGGACGACTGCCATAGACAACAGGACGTGCGGTCGAAGACGGTGCCCAGTGATCGCATGTTGCGCCGCCCGATAACACCGAAGCGTCCCTTCAGCAGCCGCATTTGCGCTTGCAACGTGTTCTCGATGTAACGCGGTGACACTGGTGTCTCGCGAAATCTGTCCGCGAGGGCATGCGAGAATCGTTGCGTCAGAGACTTTCCCGGGTAGTAGGCGGGCAGCAGGTCCAGGACTTCATTCCAGATCTCGCTGAACGCCTGCTCGCGGTCGCGATTCGGCAGTCGTGCCAAGGCCGTGACCACGGCCTTCATGAAGCCGAAAATCAGCGCATTGAACTCCGCCTCGACAAAGGCGGAAGTGCCCACCTGGTTGAATCGCTCGCACAGACTCGCCACGCCTTCGCGACTGCTCTTACCCTCCAGCAGACGCGCGATCTGCGCGCTCGTTTCCAGAAATAGTCCGTCTCCCGCACACCGCATCGGTCTATCTCCCCGTCTGCTCCCTGGAATCGTCGTCTGTGGTGCCCTCATCCTCGATCGGCCACGATTCCTCCTCCTCGGGTACATCACCCTCCGCAAGCCACGGCAGGATCACGTCAGTGCTGCGCTTGTGCGCATCGCCAATCCACCGGGTGAGACCGTCCGCATCGTCCTTCTTCAACAATCGCAGGCCACGCACGAAGAAGCTGTAGTCGTTCTTGGACAACTGTGCGGGCGGGCACTCGATCAGCCACTGATCCAAGGCCGACAACACATCGAGCGCGCCGTTCTCCAGATGTCGAAAGGCGAGCAACTTGCGCAGCCGGTCGCGCACGGCGCCCGAACTGATGCGTTGCTCCCGAGCTAGCTTCATCAGATCCTCAACCTCCTGGTACTGCTGCTGCGCGAGACCCTGTTCGATGACCCTTGCTTCCGTAGCGCGTGCATCCATGCCGAAGTGGAGTTCCTTCAGGCGCACTTCCCGCGCATCGCTCTGCGGCTTGGTCTTGGCAATGAAGGAATTGGCGCCGGCCTTGATGGCTTTGTCCCGCAGGTCGATGTGCGAACTCAGCGCAGAAATCAGGATTGTCTGCCCGCTCAGTTCCGCGGCCCGCAGTTCCTTGACGAGTTTGATCCCATCAACTTCCAGGCCCTTCCCCAGGTCCAGATCCACGACGTAGTGGAGTTCGCTGCCATCCTGCTGGGCTTGATGGAACTGCAGGCAATCCTGTCGCGTCGTAAAGGCGAGCGCATCGTTGTCGCCCAGCTTGCCCAGCTCGCGCATCATGGCCTGGTTGGCGGCCACCTGGTCATCGACCAATATTGTTTGCATCCCCTGCATCCCCTGCCTCCCTAGACATCTGCCGGCAAATCAATCGTGATCCGCGTGCCCTTACCAAAATTTGAGTCGACCGCGATAAACCCACCCGTCTTCAGGACGGTTTCCTTGATCGACACCAGCCCTACACCCGATCCGCCGCGGAACTTCGACACGCCCTGATCGGCACGGATCAGTTCCAGAAAGCGTCGATCCATCCCGATGCCCGTATCCTCGACGACGAGTCGGCAATACGTGGCACGCTCCGGCGACGGTCCGATCTCGATGTCGATCCTGCCCTTCTTGGCTGAGGCAACTACCGCCGCAATGGCATTCTGAATCAGGTTGAAGACCATGAACGTGGTCTCGCGCGCACTGGCGATCACGATCCCGGCGCCGGGCTGCGAGGCCACATTGATCTCGACCTTGTCCTCCGGCACTGCCACGATATTCAGCACACGGCGCACGACTTTGTTCAGGTCAGCCAGCTCCGTCTCCGCGCCGTCATCAGATGGACTCCGCAGCGACTGCAGCAGGTCGGTCAAGATCAGACCCATCTCCTGAAGCTTTTCCATCGCCTGACGCAAGGGGGTTCGCCGGCGGCGGCTGGCGTGGGCTGCAACTTCCTGTTCGATCTGCTCAAGCTCGTACAGTGCCTGGCGGATCACGTTCTTGCCTTCGTGCAATATCTTCGAACCGCCGAGGCTGTCCTGCAGCGTACGCAACTGGGTCACGATGGCGGCGGAATCCTCGCGCATCTGCCGCAGCAGCCGCGCGTGCGCGATCGCGAGCGTCGCGTACCGGGCGAAGGTGTCGAGGATGATCTCCGTGTCACTACCGAACTGATCGCAGGAATTGCCATCGACCATGAGCACACCGAGGAAGCGCTCCGAATCGGGCTGGCTTTTCTCCTCAGTGAAGAACAGCGGAACCGCCACCTTGGAAACCGTATTCGCAAACAGCGGCGAGAACTTGACCCGGCCATCGGTCCGAATATCGCCCGAACGGTAGGTGGTGTGGGAATTCATGACAAACGCCGTAAGGCCGCCGACCGGACTTGCCTCCACATGTGGCAAGACGTCACTACTGCTACGGGCCGAGATCGCACGAAACTTGCTGCTGTTGCGCGCTTCATCGTGAATCTCGAAGTAGACGCGGTCGGCACGGCACAGCCGGCAGGCATGAGCACCGATCTGCTTGAGCGTGGCATCCAGTTCCCGTCCGCTGGTCAGCGTGAGCGCGACTTCGGCTATCGCATGATGCAACTCATACGCGCCGGGGATCAGAACACATTGGATCAGTTCTTGCTGCAGGTCTCGCGCGAGCGATGCCACGCAGTCGCGCTTCGCTCCATCGGCGAAGTGAAAGCGCACCGTTACGCCGCTCAAATGCCCACCGGGCGCGAGCAGCAAGCGGTGCCACAGCGCCTGATCATCGATCGTATCGGGTTGAATGCCGAGGAAGGTGACGATGGCACTACCGGGGCGCAGTCCTTCGCCCAGCAGCTCAACCGCGGCGCGATTGACAGCACGTACCTTGCCATGGGACCCCGCGAGAATCGCGGGAATACCCAATTGCCCGATTAGTGCTTCTTCGCCTGCATCTGCAGACCCTACCGACTGATCCATGGCACTACGCTGTTCTCAGGTACGGAGCCGAGTCGATGCAGCCCGAGTATAGCCAAGGGATCGAACCGAGATAGCCCGGATCACGTGACTGTAAAGATCTGCGACGGCTTCAAGCTCTCACAAGGCTCCCCTTCGGACACCTTCAAGTGGGTGCTTCCGCCCTGCTCCATGGTCGCATCAACGTGAAATTTCCACAGGGAGGGGACATAGAGGCGACACGCGCCCGATCGTCTTTGTAAGTACTTGTATCATCACGCCTGATCGACTGCGTCGGTCCAGTCCATCATTGGGGCTACCGAGATGCGCCGATCCAGCGAAACTGCCTGTTCCTCGCTGAAAACGTCTGTTTTTCCCGTGTTTTCCATCATCGGCGTTCGTGTGACATTTCCGCGAATCTGGCGTGATTCCCGGATTGTGGAGGTGCCATAGCGGCGACGAGAATAGCTTGTCGCCTCCGCGAACGCAGCCTCACCGACGCTGCGCAACGTCCATGATCATCCGCGCGGCCAGGTAGAGTCGCCGCGGTATGGCATCGACGAGCACGTACTCGTCGTCGTTGGTGTGATAGCCGTATCCCGGCAGGCCCAGCGCTTCGATCACCGGCTTTCCGGAACGCGCGGCGAAGGCTGCATCCGTTCCGCCGCCGATGATGGGAGCGACCGGCAGTTCGTGGCCGAGACTGTTGTAGATGCCGATCGCCCCGGCGATGAGTACCTGACTCGCCTCATCAGCCGCGAATGCAGGCCGACCCGGATCGGTCACCACGTCGATCTTCGTTCCTTCGACGGCCGGTTGCGATGCCGCACGCGCGATCTCGGCCACCAGTGCATTGAACGACTCGTTCGTCGGATAGCGCACGTCCGCTTCCAGCGTGGCGCTGTCCGGCACGATGTTGCGGACGGCGCCCGCACGCGCGATGGTCCAGTTGAAGCGCAGCTTGCCCGGACCCTGATCGAGATCCACCGTACGACGCACGAAATCCGCCGCGGCAACGAGCGCATTCGCGCCGAGTTCCGGCGCAACGCCAGCATGCGCCGATCTTCCCGTGACGGTGGCTATCACCGAACCGATGCCGGAAGTGCCGTAGGTCAGACCCTCCGGACTCGTGCCCGTGGGCTCGAAGGAGAAGATGGCATCGCTCTCGCCGGCCAGGCGCTCGATCAACGCGCTGGAACCCGACGAACCCTGTTCTTCATCTGTGTTGAACAGCACGGTGAGCGTGCCGAAGTCAGTGAAGTTGCGCTGCCGGAGCAGCGTGATGGAATGCAGGATCACCGCGATTCCGGACTTAGCATCGGCGATGCCCGGTCCGTAGGCGCGATTGCCATCGACACGAAACGGAGCACTGGCGAGACTGCCCCTCGCATATACGGTGTCCATGTGGGCCATCAGCAGCAGATGCCTGCCGCCCCTGCCCTGCAGGCGACCCACGATGTTCTCGCCCACACTGGCTCGTCCCGCCCGCGCACCCGTCGTCGGATAGCGGATGACGGAGAATCCGCGCAACTGCAGTTCCTGTTCCAGCAAGCTGCTCATTGCGGCCATGCCGGTCTCATCCTCGGTGCCGGTCTCGATGTTGACGAGACGCTCGAGAGTGGCGAGCGTGGCGGGTGCTTCCGCCGCCGCCGCGGCCAGCAAGGCGTCATCGCGTTCCGACGCGATCACCGCAGGTGGCGGCGCTGCGGCCGTCACTGCAGACGTTCCTGCGTTGTCGCCTGAGCAGGCGGTGATCAGCACCATCCCCAGAACGCTGAAGGTGATTCGCATGGACTGAAGATACGTTCCTTGCCGCAGCACAGCGCCTGGACGTCAGCGCTCAGACCGCGTCCGGCTGGACCTCGGGACGCGCGGCGGCGAACGCGGGCAGGGATTCGAGATGCCTGCTGATCGCGACGAGCGTCGGGAACGCGCTGAGATCGGTATCGAAGCGGCGCGCATTGAACACCTGCGGCACGAGGCAGATGTCGGCGATCGAGACCGCGTCGCCGAAACAGAAGCGCTGCGACGCCGAATGCGCGCGTGCCTGCTGTTCCAGACCTTTGAAGCCTTCCGTGATCCAGTGGCGATACCAGGCATTGACGCCATCGTCGTTCTGACCGAGCTGCTTGCGCAGGTAGTTCAGGATGCGCAGGTTGTTGATGGGGTGGATGTCGCAGGCGATCGCCTGGGCCATGGAGCGCACCTGGGCGCGGGCGACCGCAGCAGTCGGCAGGAATGCGGGCGATGGATACTTCTCTTCCAGGTATTCGATGATCGCCAGCGACTGCGACAGCACCACGCCGTCGTCCTCCAGCGCCGGGATCAGGCCCTGCGGATTCAGCGACAGATAGTCCGGCGCGCGATGCTCGTTCTTCGCGAACGCCTTCGGGATGGATTCGTAGGTCAGGCCCTTCAGGTTGAGCGCGATGCGGACGCGAAAGGCGGCGGAGCTGCGAAAGAACGTGTAGAGCTTCATGGCTGCGTCCATAGTAAGCAGACCTTACCGTATGTGGGTCGGCCGGCACAGATCCGTCGCGCCCAGACACGTCAGCGTCGCGCCGCATCCTCCACCGACACCACCACGGCCATCGCTGAATCCCCCGCCGCGCAGCCCTGGAACAGACCGAGCCCGCCGCCGAGCAGCGTCAGTTCCTCGATCAGTTCGATGATGGCACGCAGTCCCGTCGCGGCATGCGTAGTTGTTCATCTTCTCCAGCGGGAAGCTGTTTCACGCGCGAATACGATGTCGTTCACGGCGAACGGATTGTGCGACTTCACGGCCTTGATGTCCTTGATGTCCTTGATCGACACGCCCGCGTGCTCGAGCGCGCGTCTGGTCGCGAGCACCGGTGCTTCCGGCATGTGCGCCAGATCGCGGCGCGCCTGACCGAAGCCGAGCAGGCGGATGCGGATGCCGGGATTGCGGCTCGGCCCGGCAAGTACGGAAATCAGCCGATCGTCGTCACCAGCGTATCGAGTCCGTCGATGCCGCCTTCGACGCGATCGCCCGACCTGATCGCACCGACGCCGGCCGGCGTGCCGGTGAAGATCAGATCGCCGGGCGCCAGTTCGAACAGCGTCGACAGTTCGGCAATGATTTCCGGCACGCCCCAGATCAGGTCGGCGACGTCGGCCTGCTGTTTCACTTCGCCGTTCACCTTGAGCCAGATCCGACCCTTCTCGAAGCCCTTGCCTTCGGCTGGCTGAATGGCGGTGATCGGCGCGGAACGGTCGAACGCCTTGCCCGTATCCCAGGGCCGGCCCGCGTCGCGCGCGGCGAACTGCAGATCGCGGCGCGTGAGGTCATTGCCCACGGCGTAGCCGAACACGTGCGACAGCGCCGAACCCACCGCGATGTCCCTGCCGCCCTTGCCGATGGCGATGACCAGTTCGATCTCGTGGTGGAGATTCGCGGTGCGCGGCGGATAGGGAATCGTCGCGTCGTTCGGCACCAGCGCATTCGCCGGTTTGGTGAAAAAGAACGGCGGTTCGCGGTCCGGATCCTTGCCCATCTCGCGCGCGTGCGAGGCGTAGTTGCGGCCGACGCAGTAGACGCGATTGACCGGAAAACGTTCGCTGCGGCCCTTCACTTCGACCGACACGGCAGCGGGAGGCGGAAACACGTATGACATGCGATGGCTCTGGATGGAACGAAGTAGCGAAAGAAGAAACGCTCAGCCGCGCGATTCGCGCCACAGGCCGAGCTGTTCCTGCACGACGCGGTCTGAATAGCTGAACAGTACCGAAGTCTCAACGGTTTCGCTCTCCGGCTCGCGCCCCTCATGAGGAATATCCATGTGGAGGCATCGAAATGCCGTGCGTCCGGACTTGCCTTCGCGATCTCCAGGCGCGGCGCCGTATTGGCCACCCAGACTATCGCCCCAAAACGATATATCAAATACAATGCCTTAAGACGATAATTTGAAATTATCGTACATAGACGATATGGTACCGCCATGGACCTTCCCTTACACGCACCAGCGCAGCTGCGCGCGCATCTGAAAGCCCTGCGCAAGGCCAGCGGCTTGACCCAGACTGAGCTCGCCAGGCGCCTTGGCATCAAGCAGGCGCGAATGGCGGATATCGAGAAGCACCCCGAACTCATCTCCACGGCGCAGTTCATCCAGGTGCTCGCCGCCCTCGGCGTCGAAGTCCTGCTGCGCCAGAAGTCCACATCACCGGAACGCCCGGCGCCCAAGGGTGACTGGTGAGCGCGCTCGAGGTCTGGATGAATGGCCGTCACGTCGGCCTCTGGCGGCAGACCCGGGGCGAGCAGGATCAGTTCATCTACGCCGCGAGCTGGCTCGAAGATGCGCAATTCCGGCCATTGTCGCTGTCGCTGCCGGTGACGTCGACGCGCGAAATCCGCGCACCCGAAGTCCGCAACTACTTCGACAACCTGCTTCCGGACAGCCAGCGGATTCGCGAACGGCTTCGCATCAGGCACAACGCGCGCTCGACCCAGGCTTTCGATCTGCTCGAGACGATCGGCCGCGATTGCGTCGGCGCCGTACAGCTGACGCCGGAAGGCCAGACGCCCGTGGGCTGGGACCGGATCACGTCTGCGCCGCTCAAGCCGAGAGAAGTGGAAACACTATTGCGGTCCGTCCCGGGCACGGAAGTCCCCCTCCTCCCCGGCGTCGAGAAGGAAGAGGAGTTTCGCATTTCGATCGCTGGCGTACAGGAGAAGACCGCGCTGCTGAAGATCGGCAATACGTGGCACCTGCCCACTGGCGCGACACCCACAACCCATATTTTCAAACTGCCGCTCGGCGTCGTCGGCGGCGGCCTGCAGCTCGATCTCTCGGACTCCGTCGACAATGAGTGGCTGTGTTCCGCGCTCTTCGAAGCCCTGAACCTGCCCGTCGTCAGTACACAGATCGGTCGTTTCGGCGATCAGCGCGTGCTCATCGTCGAGCGTTTCGATCGCGCATGGCAGGAGATTCCGAAGACGCAGAATCCGAACGCAGCGAAGTTCAAGCCGCCGACCAAGGCATGGATCGCGCGACTGCCACAGGAAGATTTCTGCCAGGCCACCGGGCGTCCCCCGGACCTCAAGTATGAGAAGGATGGGGGGCCCGGCATGACCGAAATCCTCAGGATTCTCACGGCAGGAAGCCAGCCCGAGCAGGACAGCTACTTCTTTGCCCTCTCCCAGTTGCTCTTCTGGATGCTCGCCGCCACCGATGGACATGCCAAGAACTTCTCCGTCTTCCAGCGGCGCGACGGCAACCGTCTCACGCCCTTCTACGATGTGCTCTCCGCCTGGCCAGTGATTGGCAACAAGGCACGTCAGCTACCGCCGCAGAAGGTGCGTATGGCGATGACGATGCGCACAGGCGCACGTCCGCACTACAGGTGGGACGAAATCCAGCCGCGCCATTTCAAGGCGCTTGCCGACCAGCTGCCCGCTCGGTACGTATGGGAAGGCATGAAGGGAACGGCACAGGCGGTGCCGGATGCGATCGCCTCGGTGGAGAAGCGCTTGCCCGGGGATTTCAAGGAGTCCGTCTGGACGAGCATCACACAGGGTTTTGCGAGGAAAGCAAAGGAGTTCCTGGGCGAGGCGGAGAAGCTTGCTGGCTAGATCGCGCATGCCCGACAAAGCGAAGCCGGTGGAGGTTCCCATCTCACCGACTTCGATGTCGAAACAACGAACGTCTTGCACCGACCTAGCTGAGCTTGAACAACTGCTCCGCGTTGCCACTGGCGATCCGGGCGCGAGCATCGGAGTCCAGCGGAACCTCTTCCATGAACCTTCCGGCAAGCTCAGTCGTCTCGAACGGATAGTCGATCGAGAACATCACTCGTCCCGCACCGAGCGCACCGATCGAGCACAGCAGCGCATCGTTCGAACACTGACCGGACGTGGTGATGTAGAGATTGTTCCGGATGTAGTGAGACGGCAGATGCGTCAACGGGCGTTCCTGACGATACAGCTGATAGCGACTGTCCAATCTCCACAGCATGAACGGCAGCGTCTCTCCCATGTGCCCGAGGATCAACGACGCCTGCGGGTATCGATCGAATACGCCACCAAACACGATGCGCAGCGCATGACTCGCTGTCTCAATCGTCCATCCCCAGGTCGCGCGAGTCAGCTCCGGATAGTCCAGCAGCGTCGTGAAGGTCGCCACCGGATCGGCCGGATGCAGATAGACGGGGGCATTCAATGCCGATGCCCGCTCCCAGAACACGTCATAGCGTCGATCGTCGAGGAACACTCCGTGCGTCTGTCCATTGATCAGGGCGCCGCAGAATCGCAGGTCGCGCACGCAACGTTCCAGCTCATTCGCCGCAGCCACCGGATCCTGCATCGGCAGATGGGCGAACGCGCGGAAACGGGCCGGATGACGCTCGACCTGCTTCGCCAGAAAATCGTTGGCTCGCTGCGAGGTTCGAATCGCAACGCCTGCGTCCTTCTCGATCTGCACGCCCGGACCAGCCATCGAGAGGATGCTGAGCGCGACGCCCGACTGATCCATGATGCCGAGTCGTTCGGAATCGTAGTCGTGGAGTCGACGAGTGATGGTCTCTTTGAGCGAACTCGGCAATGCCGCGACGCTCGGCTCCCAGTAGGAGACGAGTTCGGGGGCCATGCAGTGTTCTTCGAGGGCGATTTTCTTCAGCATTGGTAGTCCTTCAACGATAGCGTCAAACACGATCAGAAGCGCACACTGCCGGGCCCCTTGAGATTCAGCATTGCGCGCGCCTCTGCCGGCGTCGCGGGCTCCACGCCCATCTCTGCAAGGATTCGCCGGATTTTTGCCACTTGCTCAGCATTGCTGCGCGCGGGCTTGCCGCGCTCCAGGAACAAGCTGTCTTCCAGACCGACGCGTACGTTGCCACCGAGCAGCGCAGCCTGGGTGAGAAACGGCATTTGATGCCGTCCGGCGGCCAGCACAGACCACTGGTAGTTCTCCGCGCCGAACAGCCGGTCCGCCGTGCGCTTCATGAACATGAGATTGTCCAGATCCGTGCCGATGCCGCCGAGGATGCCGAAAATCATCTGCACGAAGAACGGCGGCCTGACCAGGCCGCGATCCAGAAAGTGCGCCAGGCTGTAGAGATGGCCGATGTCATAGCACTCGTGCTCGAACTTCGTCCCCGCTCCACCGAGCGTCTCCAGAATGTACGTAATGTCTCGAAACGTATTGCGGAAGATGAAATCGTCGCTGTTGACGACGTAGGGCTGCTCCCACGGATACTTCCATTCCTTGACGCGCTTCGCCGCCGGAAAGATCGCGAAGTTCATGCTTCCCATGTTCAACGAGCACATCTCCGGCTGAAACCTCGCCGCTGCCGCCAGACGATCCTGTACGGTCATGGTCGGGCTGCCGCCAGTCGTCAGGTTGATGACAGCATCCGTCTTCTGCCTGATCGCCGGCAGAAACTGCGCAAATACCTCCGGGTCTCCCGTCGGTTGTCCGGTCTCCGGCACCCGGGCATGCAGGTGAATGATCGCCGCACCGGCGGCCGCAGCGGCAACCGATTCCGCCGCTATCTGCTCCGGCGTGATCGGTAGCGCGTCCGACATGGTCGGGGTATGCATCGCGCCCGTGATTGCACAGGTGATGATGGCTTTGTTGCTCATGGATGTTTCTTCACTGACGCGCCGTTCGCGCGGCGACCAGGTGTTGCGTCAACTGTTCGCGCAGCGCACTCATCTGCGCCTCAGTCCACGATCGAAAGCCGGTACCGGACTTGAAACCCAGCCGGCCTGCGTCGACCTGCGCTTTCAGGAACTCGTGGGGTCCATCATGTCGGTCCAGCGCCGGGATGATGGTGCGATGAATGTCGAGCGTCAGATCCAGGCCGACGAGATCCGCGTTCTCGAGCGGCCCCAGCACGGCCAGGCGCATGCCAAAGCTGTTCTTCACGCAATCATCCACCGTCTGCGCATCGCAGATGCCGTCGGCAACCATGGCGATGGCTTCACGCCATAACGCATGCTGCAGACGATTGGCGACGAAGCCCGGCACGTCCTTGCGAACATGGGCCGGCACCTTGCCGATGCTTCGCAAGAGCGCCATGCAGCGGGCCACGGTGTCGTCGGAAGCCTTTGCCTGAACCACCTCGACGAGCGGAATCAGCGGCGCCGGGTTCCACCAATGCGTGCCGACGATGCGCTCGGCGGTTGCCAGGCCTGCAACGATCTGACCAATGGGAATGACCGATGTATTGGACGCAAGCATCGCGTGTGCCGGCGCATGCGTCACGAGTTCGGAGAAGACCTGGCGCTTGAGATGCAAGCGCTCCGGAACCGCCTCGGTCACGTAGTCGGCTTGTCGAACCGCACCGGCAAGATCATCGACGACCGATACATGCCGGGCGCCGCCAGCATCCGCACCGAGTGCCCGAAGGCCGTCGGCGATCCTCGACAAGACCGTTTCGCGCACGGCTGCAACCGGCTCATGCACGATCACGGAATGGCCGGCGGCGGCGAATGTTTGCGCGATCCCCGCGCCCATGAGCCCGCCGCCGATGACTGCAATCCGTTCGCCAGGCATGATCAGCCTGCTGTGTAGCCACCGTCTGCATAGACGATATGGCCCGTGTGAAAATCCGACGCCCGCGAGCAGAGAAACAGCAATGGGCCTGCCAGATCCTCAGGCTCTCCCAGTCGTCCGATCGGGACGCGCGCAAGAAAGCCGGTTCGCACGCTCTGCGCTTTCTCGGTCTCTTCGAACATCCACGCGGTGAGCGGACTGCGAAACACGGTGGGCGCCAACGCATTCACGGTAATGCCGTGCTTGCCCCACTCGCATCCCAATGCCTTGGTCAGTCCATCGACTGCCGACTTCGAGGTGCAGTAGGCGGAGTAGCCCGCAGGATGCCCGAGCTTGCCGCGTGCCGATGAGGTGAACACCACCTTGCCGCCGCGACCCTGCTTGATCATCTGTCGACCCGCAGCCTGCGCCATCAACCACGCACCCTCGACATTGGCGAGCATGACGCGCTGAAAACGCTCGGGCGCCATCTCGACGATGGGCGCCACGTCATTCATGCCCGACGCAACCACCAGCACGTCGACGCCACCATGCTCAGCCACCGCCGCAGCGACGATCGCCTCGCAATCGGCCTCGCTGTTCGGCCGTCGCGCCACGCTGTGCGCGGCGATGCCCGCCGCACTCAATTCATCGGCCAGCACGTTGAGGTTCGCTGAATCACCAGCAGTGATCGTGAGACGCGCCCCGGCAGCGCCCAGCGTGCTGCAGGCGACTTTCCCGAAGGCGCCAGTCGCGCCGACGACGATCGCCGACTTGCCGCTGACATCGAAAAGCTTGTCGATCTCCAGACGAGGCAGCGTCATGTCGCCCCCTTCGGATACGGCATCACGACGATCATCGACGCGACGACATTTCCTTCGTTCCGGATCGCGCGCCCTTCGCCGGCAGGAATGAAGCAACTGTCGAGAGCGCGCAGCACGTGTGTCTCACCCGTACCAAGCTCGACGGTGATCTCGCCTTCGAGAACCACGTAGATCTTCCCGAGCGCGCCGACATCCATGTCCGCGCCTCCACCCGGGAGAAAATAGCTCAGGCCGGTCCACGCAAAGTCGGCGGCGCTTGCGTCGAATCCCTGCAGCCGCAACGAGCGCATATCGAAGTGCCTGGGCGCGTCGTAGCGCCTGGCATCGGCAAGCCGGGTAATCTGCATGGGACTACTCCGCCCGGCCGGTTTCGAGCCGGAACGATCCGGACGGATCGACGATGGCAACCAATCTCACGATGCAACCGTCGCCCTTCTTCCAGCGCCATGGAAAGGCCGCGAAGGTGACGCGCTTGCCAGTGACCTTGTCGATATCGCCGCCGACATTCTCGAAGCCGCAGATTCCCGCCGACAGGATGGCGCGATGGCACGGCTCCCATTCCGGAAAGTCCTCGATGACCTTGCGGCCAGTCTCCTGCTCATATTCCTTGTTGACCTGAGGCAACAGGCCGTTCGGCGCACCGGGGCCGTGCGGACCGATGGCAGTGCCGAGCGGATGATCCAGCGCCTGCGTATCCGAGCCGCACATCTTGACGCCGCGCTCGACGAACCATTCGCCGGCCTCCTTGTAGAAGCCCGGCGAGTAGCCGTAGTACAAGGAGTTGTCGCCGTAGTATTTGTGCCAGCCAGTGTTGACGATGACGATGTCGCCGCGACGAATCTGCGGCCGCGCGTTCTCCAGATCCTTCGCGGTGATGACTTCCCATTTCTTCTTGGGAATCGACACCACGACGCCCGTGCCGAAGAAATAAGGCAGCGGCACTTCATCCATGAACGGCGTGCCCTGCACGACGTGCGCGGGCGCGTCGATATGCGTGCCTGAATGCATCACCGTGGTGATGCGCTGAGTGAGTACGCCCGACTTCGACATGCCGTGCAGGCGCTCGATCTTCACGTCTTCGAAGTACGGCCAGCACGGCTGGCCGAGCCCCCAGGGATGGCTCAGATCGTAGAACTCCAGTCCCATGCTGTTCCTGAGATTGGACTCCCCGAACTTGCACAACGTCTCATCGCGCCAATCGCCCTGCTCCCACCCTGACATGATTCCACCTCTGTTCTTATAACCACGATACGGTACATCTGTCTCATATAGTGGGCTATAGACACGAATCAAAGTCAAGCGTCGGATTGCTGCTGGCGACGACGATCCAGCCCCACGGGCCGCTCGGATATACTCATCGGCGTTCAAGCTGCCGCGTTCTCACCTGGAGTCCAGAACACCCGTGCCCCGCGAAAAAAGCAGAACCCCGCACAGCAACCGCCAGGGAATCCAGGTCATCGCACGCGCCGCGGCAGTGCTCCGCGCCTTGGAGGATGAGCCGGAAGGATTGAGTCTCGGACAGCTGGCTCAACGCGTGAATCTCGCCCGCTCCACCGTACAACGCATCGTCGCAGCGCTTGCGGACGAGCACTTGTTGATCGCTGCCGCACCCTCTGCGGGAGTCAAGCTCGGACCGGCACTGGTACGTCTGGCTTCATCCGCGAACGTCGACATCGATCAACTCGTCCGGCCCGCGCTGTCCAGGCTCTCGAAGGCACTCAAGGAAACGGTGGATCTTTCGCAGTTGAAAGGTAGCGGCGCCATTTTCATCGATCAGATCCCGGGGGAGCATCGACTCCGGGCCGTGTCCGCCATAGGCGAAAGTTTTCCGCTTCATTGCACGGCGAACGGCAAGGCACTTCTGAGCCTGTTGCCGGATGAGAAGTGGACGAAGCTGATCGGCAGATCGCTACGAGCGCACACCGCACACACCATCACCGATATCGATACGCTCCACCAACAGATCCAGGAATGCCGACGCACTCACATCACGTACGATCGGGAGGAGCACACAGAAGGCATTGCGGCGGTGGGCACCGCGTTTCTCGATCCGATCGGGCGTCCGCTCGCGATCTCGATTCCCGTCCCGACGACTCGCTTCGGCAGGATCGAAACGAAACTCGTCACCGAACTGCGCCGGACACGCAAGGAAATCGAGGCCCTGCTGGGCCGTTGAGCGTCCACCGGCGAGGCACTTGCGCGGTTGTCACCTGCGCGGACGGGCGGTCAGGTTGCTCGCAACCAAAGCCTGCCGGATGGCCTCGGCGGCGGTGGACAGTTGCTGGTCGTTGCGCTTCATCAAGCCTACAGCCTTGCGGATCGCAGGCCGGATCAACTGCACGCTCTTCGCCCCCAACGCCGTCATCTGTTCCTTGCACAAACTGGGCACGGCGCTGACGCCGAGACCCGAGGCGACGAACTGCCCGGCCGTAACGAGCTGGTGGCACTCGAGTCCGACCCGTAGCTTCATGTTGCTGGCTGCGAGCGATCTCTCCAGCAACTGCCTGACGGTGGACGGTCTCTGCAAGGCGATGAAGTTGTTGCCCAGCAATTGCGTCCACGACACCGAACGCAAATCGGCCAGTGGCGATCGGGCAGGCACGATCGCCACGAACCGATCCATGAACAGCTGCTGGAAATCGAGCTGATTCGATCCTTCCGGCTCGAAGCCGAAGCCAAGTTCCACCCGCCCGGTGGCCACCATGCGCACGACGTCTTCGTGAATCACGTCATGCACCGTCACCTCGATATTCGGAAAGCGCCGGCGAAATTCTTCCAGGATCCGTGGCAGCACGTTGCCGGCAAAGGACGGCATGGCCGCGATGGTCACGTGCCCGCGCTGCAACGTGAAGTGTTGACGCGAGCGCTGGCGAACGTTGTCCCAATCGGCCAGCAGCTGAACTGCCTGGGGTAACAGCGCTGCACCCTCCGGCGTCAACCTGACCTGCCGTGTCGTGCGCGACAACAACCGTCCGCCCAGGGAATCCTCCAGACTCCTGATCGCCAGACTCAGCGCTGGCTGCGACATGTGCAGCCGTTCGCAAGCCCGCGCGAAACTCAGCGTTTGTGCGACGGCGACGAAGGCCGAGAGTTGACGGGGCGTCATGGATTCATTTGCCGGGTAAAACAATCAACAGATTTTTCAAACTTAACAAGCGAAACGCCGCCGGCCAAGCTTCGTCGTCGGAACAACGGAGACACGCGGTGGCAGGCTTCGACAAGCGGGTCGACAGTTACGAGGCGGCCCTGGCCGGCCTCACGGACAACATGACGGTGATTGCCGGTGGCTTCGGTCTGTGCGGCATTCCGGAGAATCTCATCGCCCAGATCCGCCGCCTCGGAGTGAAGGGACTGACGGTCGTCTCCAACAACTGCGGCGTCGATGACTTCGGCCTGGGCGTCCTGCTCAAGGATCGCCAGATTCGAAAGATGATTGCCTCCTACGTGGGAGAGAACGCCGAGTTCGAGCGACAGCTGCTGTCTGGAGAACTGGAAGTCGAACTGACTCCGCAGGGCACACTCGCCGAGAAGATCCGCGCTGGCGGTGCAGGCATCCCCGCCTTCTTCACCGCCACCGGCTACGGCACGCCAGTCGGCGAGAACAAGGAAGTGCGCGAGTTCAACGGCCGCAGATACATTCTGGAACAGTCGATCACTGCCGACTTCGCGATCGTGAAGGGATGGAAGGCAGACTGGTACGGCAACGTCGTCTACCGCCACACCGCACAGAACTTCAATCCTGCGGCAGCGACCGCCGGCCGCATCACCGTCGTCGAAGTCGAAGAGATCGTCCCGCCGGGTCAGCTCGAGCCCAGCCAGATCCACACGCCGGGCATCTATGTCGACCGGCTGATCCAGGGCCGTTTCGAAAAGCGTATCGAGAAGCGCACCACGCGTGCTGCCTGAGGTTCCCCTATGGCACTGACCAGAGAACAGATGGCGGAACGCGTCGCTCGTGAACTGCGCGATGGTTTCTACGTGAATCTCGGCATCGGCATTCCGACGCTGGTCGCAAACTACGTCCCGAAGGGGATGGAGGTGATGCTGCAGTCGGAGAATGGGCTGCTCGGCATGGGCCCCTTCCCCGCTGACAGCGAAGTCGATGCCGACATGATCAACGCCGGCAAGCAGACGGTGACCGCGCGCGTCGGTGCGTCGGTCTTCTCCAGCGTCGAATCGTTCGCGATGATTCGCGGCGGTCACGTCGACCTGACCGTGCTCGGCGCCTTCGAAGTGGACGTCCAGGGAAACATCGCCTCATGGATGGTGCCCGGCAAGCTGGTCAAGGGCATGGGCGGCGCCATGGACCTGGTCGCCGGCGCCGAAAACATCATCGTGACGATGATGCACGCCTCGAAGGATGGCGAGTCGAAGCTGCTCGATCGTTGCAGCCTGCCGCTCACGGGCTGCGCCTGCATCAAGCGCGTGCTCACCGACCTCGCCTACGTCGAGATTGCCGACGGCGCCTTCCATCTCAGGGAGCGCGCACCCGGGGTGAGCGTCGACGAGATCCGCGCGAAGACCGCCGGTCGCCTGGTCGTTCCGGCCCTGGTACCGGAAATGAAGTTCTGAAGTTCCGGCGAGGCCGTAGCCTGCAGCCATCCCATTCGATTCTGCCGCGCCAGTCCACCTCGAAGCCGCCAACCCGCCAGCCGGGCAGAAGAGCGGCCCGGGACAGGCCGGACCCGCTCCATGCGTCGACACCGTGGTAAGGTGTCAAATTGGCAGCATAGAGCTAATTCGACAGCTAATATCTCCAACCGGGATCACTGACTCCAACCGCCTCGTTCATTGGCGCGGTCAGCATTTTTTTGATGAATCACCAGCAAGCAACAGCAAACAGCATATGAAGGAACCACGTCATTCGGAGCGAGGTCTGTTAATCACGGAGATCGTCCTGGAGTACTTCCGAACCAATGGTCGATTGATTGCGTGGGGCGATGCGATAACCAAGGACATCGGGCTCACCAGCGCGCGATGGCAGGTGATGGCCGCCATCGCCGCAATGCCCCACGACGTCACGGTCTCGATCATTGCCCGCCTGATGGGCCTGCAGCGCCAGAGCGTGCAACGGGTGGTCGATCTGCTGGCGGCCGATAAATATGTGGAACTCGAGGAGAATCCGCACCACAAGAAGGCGAAGGTGGTCAAGCTCACGCCGGCGGGCGCACAGCTATACAAGGAAGTGATGCGCCGCGAGATCAAGTGGGCCAACTCGATTGCGATCTCGCTGAAAGAACACGACCTGGAGGCGATACTGAAATTCATGCGCCACCTTCGCGCGAAGATTGGCGACGCAGGCCCCACGATCCCGCCCGCCGCACCGTCCGCCCCCGAACGGCGAAAGCCCCGCTGAGCTCGACGACATCGAAACCGCCGATCGACGGGTCGGTCATCGGCGGTCAGAGATCCAGCACCAGCCGCTTGCAGCCCGCTTTGGCGCGCGAGACGCACGGGGTGAACTGATCGTTGGCCCGGTGCTCGTCGTCAGTGAGGAACACGTCCCGGTGTTCGATGTCGCCCTCCAGCACGCGAACCAGGCAGGTGCCGCAGACTCCCTGCTCGCACGAGGTGGGCACCTCGAAGCCGTTCCTGGCCAGCACCGTCGTGACAGCCTCGTCCTTCTGCACCCGCAGCGTGGTGCCGGTGGAAGCGATGGTGACGTCGAACGATCCATCTGCGCTGGTATCCACCGCCGCGGCGGCGAAGTACTCGCGGTGGATGTGGTCCTCGGCCCAGGCGAGCTTGCGGGCGCAGTTGATCACCCAGTCCATGAAGCCGTTGGGCCCGCAGACGAACAGGTGTTTGCCGGCGGCAGGCGCGCCCAGCGCCCGGTCGATGTCGAGCTTCTGCGACGCCTCGCCATCGTCGAAGTGGAAGGCGGCGCGATCGGCAAAGGCCGAGGCTTCGATGCGGGACTTGAAGGCGGTGCGCGACGGCGAACGGCTGCAGTAGTGCAGCTCGAAGCTGGCGCCCGTCTGGCTCAGGCGCTCGGCCATGCACAGCACCGGGGTGATGCCGATTCCACCGCCCAGCAGTATGGCGTGCTCGCTGGGCACCAGTTCGAAATGGTTGCGGGGCTCGCTGATCTGGATCGTATCGCCTTCGTGCACGAGGGTATGCACGGCCTGTGAGCCGCCGCGGGAGGCTGGATCTTTGAGCACGGCCACGAGGTAGCTGTGGCGCTCGGTGGGCGGGTTGCACAGCGAGTACTGGCGCACCAGGCCATTGGGCAGGTGCAGATCGATGTGGGAGCCGGCAGAGAATGGCGGAAGAGCGCGGCCTTGCGGGTCGACCAGTTCGAGGCTGCAGATGTCGTCTGCCTCGTGCCGTTTGCGGCGGACGCAGACCTGGAGCAGCGGAATTGCCGATGCGGATGAAGAGACAGCCATCGCGGATGATGAGATCGATGAGATTGTTGAAGTCGTTCGGAGAGATCCTGGCCGCGCGTTCGCCGCCAGGATCAGGCCCACCTCGGAGCGAGCGACATGTCACTCGATCTTTCGTTCTTCATTCCCGCCCTTGGGAAGCAGACCGGCCGGTCGCTGCCAGTTGCGAAGCGGACGCCCTTCCTGCAGGGCGGTGAGCTCTTCGACCCACAGCTTCCGCAAGGCGACGATGGCGACGTCGGATGCACCCAGGAACTCCACGCCCTTGCGGCGATCCGGAATCACGCCCTGGCCCACCTGGCACACCTCGTCCTGCGCCAGCGGCACGTGGTGGCACAGCTTCGGGATGTCGTCGTACGGGACCTTGCCCTCCATCACTTTGCGGGCGACCTCGTGCCCTTCTTCGTCGGAGTCGCTGAAGTCATGCCACCGCTTCACGTACTCGGGACTCGGCTCACCATCGAGAAAGACGGCAATGGTGTGAACCTGCAGGTGACTGTAGTCATCCACGGGGACGCGCCAGCCCGCGAACAATTGCCAGGCCGTGTCTTCTGCCTTGTAGTTCTTCTCGCCTGCCCGCTTGATGTTGTTGGGCTCCACCATGAACGCTCCCGCATTGGGCATGCCGAACAAGGTCTCGCGACGCCGGCCGTCCGGCGTGGTGGCCACATTGCGCAGTCCCCAGTCGGTGCGCTCGACGGACAACTTCGGCAGCATCTCCAGATTCAAGGCCTCGAACGCCGAGGAGCGATGCGTGAACCAGACGTGGCCTTCGTCCTGGAAGTTCTCGACGTTGTTGAAGTAGTTGCAGCCTCGCGTGTCGATGGCCGCGACGTTGAACTTGGCCTTTTCCCATTCCGGGAATCGCGGGAACTCCGGCGGCTCGCCCTCTCCCAGATAGATGAAGATGAGTCCGAGATATTCCTGGGTGGGATAGCCGCCGATGCGAACGTTCTTGCAGAAACCGCGGCCCTCCAACGGCTGCTGAACGCACTGTCCGGTGCCGTCATACATCCACCCGTGATACGGGCAGCGGATGTTGTCGCCCTCGACCCACCCCGCGCTCAGCATCACGCCGCGATGGGCGCACCGGTTGTCGACGCAATGGACCTTGCCCTCCTGGCTTCGATACAGCGCCAGCTTCTGGCTCATGATCACCAGCGGCACGGAGCGCCCGGGTTCGAGCTTGCGCGCGACATACACCGGCTGCCAGAACTTGCGCAGGTACTGCCCCGCCAGGGTACCGGGGCCGGTTCTGATGTAGTCGACGGGCGTGCCATCGGGAAGACCCGTCACGATTTCATTGTTCAACACCATCTCTGTTCCCCCTCGTTCGATTGAGTTGTTTCACTGCTGGGCGGCCACTTCATCGGCCAATCGCTGCGCCCGCGCGGCATCTCGCCCCGCAACTCCCACGGCGCCCAGACATTGCCCGTTCGAAAAAATCGGGCAGCCGCCAGCCATCGGGATCATGTGTTTGCCGATGCTCCGCAGGACTTCTGCAGGAATGGGCGGTGCACTTCCCGTCAGTGCCTCGGTCCTGATTTGCAGCGCGGCCGCGGTGAGCGCCACGCCTTCCGCCAGTCGCACGGCGGCCGGCGGCGCGCCATCCATTCGATCGATCGTGATGACATGGCCATATCGATCGGCCACCACGACGGCCACGGGCTCGCCGCGTTCGCTCACGAGTTCGATGACACGGTTGGCCAGCTGCACCGCGCCATCGAGCACGGGCTGGCGGGTTGCCGGCGGCACCTCGCGCAGGGCATCTCCCTTCAGGGAGGCATCGGGGGGTGCGCCGTACGCTTCCTGCCAACGGACTTTGTCGTCGCCATGCTCGGGACGGTAACCACCGCCCACGGCGTAGCTGATGATCAAGTCCTCGAGGTTGGCGGGTTGGCCGTCGATCAGAAACTCCTCGGGGTTCACGCCGGGAAGCTTCACGAAAGGACCGATGCCGACACCCGATGCGACGGCGCCAATGGCCACCTGGCCACGCAGCAGCGGGACTGCGCCGGCGCCAGGAAACGGCTGGACGCGCATCAACTGCTGATACGCGGCGAAAATCTGCGGCGGGAACTTCATCATGCGGCCGGCAAAGGTCGAACCCGGCTCGCCGAGCACCGCGCAAGCCAGGGTCTTGCCCCGCACGATGTCCAGCGCAGCTCCGCCGGTGCCATCCATGCGGCGAGCCACGACGGGCTCGCCCGACAGATCGGCCACGACGAAAGTACCCGCCTGCCGCAACGCCTCTGTCTTGGCGACGGCTCTCATCACCACACTGCGCGCCTCGCCCAATGTGATCAGGTCGTCTCGGATCATATCCCCTCCAATTCGATTGCAATCATTTTTGATTGCATATCGATTTGGAGTCAAGCAAAACACGCAAGCCAAGGCTGAATACTTGCGTTGCTCAGATTTTCTCAAGAATCACAATTGATCTCGATCGGATTTTTGCGAGAATGGCAATTCTCGCGGGCGACACGGGCAGAGGGTTTCGAATGAAAGCCGGCAAACGCATGGCAACGCAGACTTCGGCGGCAGCCGAAGGCCCAACGCGCGGCACGGGGCTTCGCGAACGGCGCAAGAATGAAAAGCTGGATGCCATCAAACGAGCGGCGCGACAGCTGTTTGCAACACATGGTTTTCACATGACCCCCATGCGAGAGATCGCGCGGGTGGCCGATGTCGGCTTTGGCACGGTGGCAGCCTACGCATCCGACAAGGCCGGCCTGGCCGCCATGTTGTTCGTCGACGATCTCACTCATCTGCCACCGCTGTTCGTGGCACCCATCAAGCCTGACCGGCCGGTGCTGGACCAGTTGATGGACGATTTCTCCGTCAGCTTCCAGTTCTGGGCGAGCAAACCCGAACTCAGCCAGATCGTTCTGCCGATGCTCAACACCTCGGGCAATCCCCATGTCCAGACCATCATGGAACGCCGCGCGCACCTGCGGCAGTGCCTGATCCAATGGCTGGATCGCGCCAAGGAGTTGCGGCGCATGAAGAGCGACTTCGATTCCGAACAGGCCGCTGAGTTGTTCTTCTCTCTCTATATCCATTCGCTGCACGAGTGGCTCAGTGCCGACCTGGCCGATCACACGCTGGGACTCGACCGGCTGCGTTATCTGCTGGAGATACCCGTGCGGCAGCTCGAACTGTAGGACCGTCATCTCCCCCGCTCCACGCTCGTACATTCACAGACGGGCCGCGGCGCGTACCTTTCCATGACATCGCAGAAGTACGCGGCAGCCGGTGTCAGCGGCAGGTCCGGGCGACGGACCATGACGATGGGTGGCGCGGGCAGGTGTTCCTGCAGCCGGAAGCTTGTCAGCCCGTCACGGGTCAAAGGGAACTCGGCCCACTGCAGCGGCAACAGTGCCAGCAGGTCGCTCGAAGTCAGCGCCACGATCATCGACAGCGCCGACTGCGCCTGCAGAACCACCGAGGGCGACTTCAAGCCATGCGACTTGAACACCGCCTGCAGATCTTCTTCGGCCTTGTAGTCGACGGCGGTGGTGGCCCAGTCGGCGTCCTGCAGATCCTCGAGCGACCGTGTCGCCGCCAGCGGATGCCCTTTGCGTGCGATCACTGTGCGGGTGTTCTCGAAGAGCACGGTGGTGAGCAGTCCCGGAACCGCGGATGCGTGCGGAGCGGCGCCCAGATAGAAGTCCAGGGTGCCGTCGCGCAGCCGGGCCTCCAGCTCCGGGAACAGTCCTTCCACCAGCTGGAGCTTCACGCGAGGGTAACGCCGGCGGAACTGCGGCAGCGCCTGCGGCAGCATGCTGACGTGCGGCACGATCGACAGCCCCGCGGTGAGGTGTCCCTCATCGGCACCTTGCGCCTGAGCAAGCTCGTCGCCCGCGCGCCGCAGTTCGTTGACGATCGAACTGGCGCGCTGATGGAACAGCCGTCCCAAGGCAGTCAGGCTCATCCCGCGCGATTCGCGATCGAACAACACCACGCCCAGTTCACGCTCCAGCGCACGCACGCTCTTGGACAACGCCGCTTGCGGCGTATCCAGTTCGCGCGCGGCCGCGCGCAGGCTGCCATGGTCGACGATGGCCACCATGTTCTGCAGTTGGTTCAGCTTCATGACGGGTTTCCAAACGGATAACGCTCGGCAAATCTTCGCCACTTACGAGGCATGCGAGCCGTGCCTACATTCCCCGATGGGACATCCGAACGAAACCCAACGCGGAGAGACGACATGACAGGCAACAGAGGCGTGGTTTACGTCGCGCGAGGCAAGGTGGAAGTACGCAACATTCCCACACCGCAACTGGTCGACCCGCGCGGCCGCAAGGCCGATCACGGCGTGATCCTGAAGGTGATCACCACGAACATCTGCGGCTCCGACCAGCACATGGTCCGCGGCCGCACGACGGCGCCTGCAGGCCTGGTACTGGGGCATGAGATCACCGGCGAAGTCATCGAAGCCGGACGCGACGTGCAATCGCTCGCGGTGGGTGACTGGGTGTCGGTGCCCTTCAACGTGGCGTGCGGCCGCTGCCGTTCCTGCAAGGAACAGCACACCGGGGTGTGCCTCACCGTGAACCCGTCGCGCGCCGGCGGTGCGTACGGCTACGTGGACATGGGCGGATGGGTCGGCGGGCAAGCCGAGTACGTGATGATTCCGTATGCCGATTTCAATCTGCTGAAGTTCCCCGACCGCGACCGCGCCAGAGCCAGGATCCGCGATCTGACGTGTCTGTCGGACATTCTGCCGACGGGTTATCACGGCGCCGTGACCGCGGGCGTCGGACCTGGCAGCACCGTCTACATTGCAGGCGCTGGTCCGGTGGGCCTTGCAGCGGCGGCATCCGCGAGATTGCTCGGCGCCGCGGTGGTGATCGTGGGCGATGTGAATCCGAAGCGGCTCGTGCATGCGAAGTCGGTGGGCTTCGAAGTGGTCGATCTGTCGAAAGACGCCACGCTCGGCGAACAGATTGCGCAAATCCTCCGTGAGCCTGAAGTCGACTGCGCGGTCGATGCAGTGGGCTTCGAGGCGCGCGGGCACGGTCATCACGGCGCGCAACACGAAGCACCGGCCACCGTGCTGAACTCGCTGATGGATGTCACGCGCGCGGCCGGCAGGATCGGCATTCCGGGTCTGTACGTCACCGACGATCCGGGAGCCGTGGATCAGGCTGCGAAGAAAGGCGCGCTGAGCATCCGCTTCGGCCTCGGCTGGGCCAAGTCGCACAGCTTCTTCACCGGCCAGACGCCGGTGATGAAGTACAACCGCGCGCTCATGCAAGCCATCCTGTGGGATCGTATCGATGTGGCAGGCGTGGTCGGCGTGGAAGTCATTTCGCTCGATGACGCGCCCAAGGGCTACGGAGAATTCGATGCGGGTGCACCGAAGAAATTCGTCATCGACCCGCATTCGACGCTTCGGCCGGCTGCCTGATTCGATCGAGAGAAGGCGCCACTGTTGCCGCGGCGAAGTGAGAACGCGGCAACAGGAAGTGCGCCAGCGCAGGCAGCAGCACCAGCGCACCGACCATGTTCCAGATGAACATGAAGGCCAGCAGGATGCCCATGTCGGCCTGGAACTTGATGGGCGACAGCGCCCAGGTGGCCACGCCCACCGCCAGCGTAACGCCGGTCAGCAGCACCACCTTGCCCGTGAAGCGCAGCGCCTGCCGGTAGGCCTGCGACAACGTGTCGCCCGCGCGCATGCGGTTCAGCAGGATGCTCATGACATACAGCGCGTAGTCCACGCCGATGCCCACCCCCAGCGCGATCACTGGCAGCGTCGCCACTTTGACGCCGATGCCCAGACCGACCATCAGCGCCTCGCACAGGATGGAGGTCACGACCAACGGCACCACCGCGCACACCACGGCCCGCCAGCTGCGGAAGGTCAACAGGCACAGCAGAGTCACCGCGCCGTAGACGTAGAACAGCATTTCGCGATTGGCCTGCCTGACCACGATGTTGGTCGCCGCCTCGATGCCGGCGTTGCCCGCGGCCAGCAGGAACTGCACGTCGGCGGTGTCATTGGCTTTCGCGAACTGTTCCACCTTGTCGACCACGCGAGTCAGCGTGTCGGCCTTGTGGTCGGTCAGGAAGGCGTAGACGGTGAGGAGATTGCAGTACTCGTTGTACAGCCCGCGCGGCGCGCCGGCGGTGATCATGTTGGCCACGCTCTGGCTGTTCACCACGTCGTACCACTTCGGATTGCCTTCGTTCAGTCCGATGCTGGCGCCACGGTTCAACCGCGCCAGCGAGTGGGTACTGTCCACCCCGGGCAGCTGGTTCAGTTCCCATTCGAGCTGGTCCACGCTGAGCAGCGTGCCGACGTTGGAGCAGGCCTGGTCGGGCGTTTTGACCATCACCGCCAGGACGTCGGAACTGGCGCCGTAGTGGGCGGTCATGTACGCCGCATCGCGGTTGTAGCGACTGTCGGCTCGCAGCTCCGGGGCGCCGGGATCCAGGTCACCGATCTTCAGATTCAGGCTGGCGATGAAACCGAGTGTCGCCAGCAGCGCGCTGGCGGCGATGGTCCACGTGGCCCAGCGACGCTGGGTGAACAGATCGAGAAAGCGCCACAGTCCGGGCTGTTCGAGGCCCGCCTCTTCGGCCTGCTCCTCGCGCAGGCTTCGCTTGGCGGCCTTCCTGCTGACGCCGATGTAGCTCAGCAGCACCGGCAGCAGAATCAGGTTGGTGAAGATCAGCACGGCGACGCCCAGGCTGGCGACCAGCGCCAGGTCCTGGATGACCTCGATGTTGATGATCCTCAGCACTGCAAAGCCCACCGCGTCGCAGAGCAATGCCATCAGCCCTGCCAGGAACAGGCGGCGGAAGGTGAAGCGCGCGGCCACTACCTTGTGCATGCCGCGGCCCACGTCCTGCATGATGCCGTTCATCTTCTGCGCACCATGGCTCATGCCGATGGCGAACACGAGAAAGGGCACCAGCACCGAGTACGGGTCGAGCTCGTACCCGAGCAACGGCAGCAACCCGAGCTGCCACACCACCGCAATCAGCGAACAGGCGACCACCAGCACGGTCGAGCGCACGCAGCGGGTGTACGCGTACAACATCGCAGTGGTGATCGCGAGCGCAGCGCCGAAGAACAGCAGGATCTGGCGCAGCCCGTCGATCAGGTCGCCAACGACCTTGGCGAAGCCGGTGATGTGGATGTCGACGGCGCCCGTCTCGTGGTACCTGTCGCGGATCTCTTCCAGTTGCTTCGACAACGTGGCGTAGTCCAGCGGCTGGCCGTCGGGCGTATGCGCCAGCAGCGGTACGAAGAGGATGCTGGAGTGCATGTCGCTCGCGACGAGCTGGCCGATCTGCCCCGAGCGCTCGACGTTCCGGCGCAGCTGCTGCATCGATTCCGGCGAACCGGTGTAGTGCTCCGGAATCACCGGGCCGCCTTCCAGGCCCTCCTCCGTCACGCCCACCCAGCGCGTGGACGGTGTCCACAGACTTTTCATGAAGGCGCGATCCACGCCGGGCAGCAGGAACACCTCGTCGTTGATCTGCTGCAGGATCTGCATGTACTGCGCGTCGTAGATGCTCTGCCCCCTGGCCACCACCGCGATGCGCAATGCGTTGCCCAGGCCGCTCAATTCGTCGCGGTACTTCAGATAGTTGACGATGTACGGATGATCGCCCGGGATCATCTTTTCGAAGCTGGCGTTCAGTTGCAGCCGCGTGGCCTGGGAGCCCAGCAATGCCGTGACCAGCAAGCACAGCACGAGCACGATCAGCCGATGATTGAACAGCGCGCGCTCGACCACCGAGCCGGAGCTGCGGTCGAAACTGGCCAGGTCGCCGGACGGCGGGGAGAGGGTTGTGGGAGCGTGCATTGAAAGGGCTCAGGAACCTGAATTCGACAAGCGCATGGCGCCTGCAAAGCTGGCGACCAGCAGGTCACCCTCGGGCGCGACCGCCAGAGCTGTCAGCGGCGGACCGGTTGGCCGCAGCATCGGACGCCACTCGCTGCCATCATCGCTGGTCATCAAGGCACCGGCCTGGTTGATGATGATGAAGCTGCTGCGGGTCGCCGAAGCGGCACCGATGGTGACCGGCATGGGGACTCGCGCCGCAGTCCATGAGTCGCCGCCGTCGGTGGACCGGGATACATGGCCGCGAAGGCCGCCGATCAGCACGACGTCGTCGCGGCCCGTGACGGCGAACCAGCTGCCGTTGTAGGGCGTGGTGAGGCGATGGAAGCTGCGCGCGTCGTCTGTCGAGCGCAGGACCAGGCCCTGCTCGCCAACCAGAAAGACCGCCGATGGTCCTGCATACAGCGCGTTGAGGTGCAACCCTCTGGGATTGTCGACCCGCCCGGCCCATGAGGACCAGGTCGCTCCTCCATCCTCGGTGCCGAAGATCAGTCCATACGCACCGATCACGAAGCCGCGCCGTTCGTTCCAGAAATGCACGCCCAGAAGCGGCTTGTCGGGACCATCGCTCACCAGTTGCCGGGCGAGCGCGATGCGCCTCGCGTCGTCCGACGCCCGAGCCGCGTTCAGCTCGATCTGTGCAGCGGCCCGCCCATCGAGTTGCAGCTTCCAGCGCTTGCCGCCGTCGGTGGAGTGAAGTACGGCGCCGCCGTGACCGACCGCCCAGCCCTGCTGCGGACTGGGAAAGCTCAAGGCAGTCAACGTGACGGACACGGGCACCTGGGCCTGGTGCCATTGCCTGGCGCCGTCATCCGACCACAGCACGATGCCGCGTTCGCCCGCAGCCACCATGCGCTGGCCGGCCACGGCTACGGCCAGCATCACGCCGTGCGCCGCTCGCGGAGCCTGCAGCGCCGCACGTTGCAGAGGATCGTGTCGCGAGTCCGCCGGCACGCCCTGCGCAGTGGCGATCGCCACGCCCCCGATCATCGCGCAGCCGCACAGCAGCGCGGCCGCCAACGTCTTCGTCATCACTTGCCTTCCACAAAAGCTGCCGCCGACCAGGCGACCTGACGGTCTCCGGTTGCGCCGTCAACGGCGCTGCCAGAGCGTTGCTAGTTCTGCGCCTGTTCCTCGGCGATCAGCTTGTCGAGTACGCGACGCGCCCGCACGGCGGGTGCATCGCCCGACAACAACACGGGCTTCAAGGACCAGAACTCGGCATCCCCCATCGCGCGCTGCTGCGCTTCCAGCATCGGCAGATCTTCGTGAGTGAACGGCACGTTGATTCCGTCGACGATCTTCTGGGCCATCTCGTCGCCTTGCGGGCCCATTGCCTTGGGGAAGGAGATGCCGAACCAGTAGTGGGTCGTCGTCGCCGTCTCGGGCGTGAACAGGTGCGGCAGCGGATTCTCGCGCCCTTCGCTGCGCGGCCGGCCGGCGAGTGTCGCGCCCGCCATCAACAGCATGTTGGCAGGCGCGTCCCAGCGCACGTCGAACCAGCGATCCACCGGCGTGCCCTGCGGATAACCGAGCGCGTCATAAAGAAAGGGAGTCATGATCTCGCTGACCGTCTGCCGCATCGAGTACACGGTGTTGCCCTTCTGCTCGATGTTGGTCAAAGCGTGCCTGACCGCTTCGGTGCCCAGCGTGCTCGGGTGGAGAAACTCCACGTGCGACAGATCCATGATGTTGTCGGTCTCGAGCACATAGTTGGCCCTGGCATGCAGGTAGCGCTTGCCGACGTACCAGTGCTCGGGATCGATCAGGGAAAAGTCCGGAATCAGCGCCGCATCGGCTTTCTCGGCCTTGCCCATCCAGATCCACAGGATGCCGTAGCGTTCGACCAGCGGATAGGTACGCACCTTGGCCGCGGGCGGGATACGACCTTCGCCATGCGGGTTGTGCACGCACGCGCCCTGGCCGTCGAAGCGCAGGCCGTGATAGGCGCACTGCACTGCCTTGCCGCCGTCGCAGAGCTTGCCCATGGACAACGGGGCGAATCGATGCGGGCAGCGGTCCTGCAGCGCGTGAGGCACGCCGGCCTCATCACGAAACATCACCACCGCCTGGTCGAGGAAGGTACGAGGCAGCAAAGCGCCGGGCTGGACGTCTTCGGACCAGCCGGCGACATACCAGGTGTTGAGAAGATAAGGCATGGAACGAGTCCCACGTTGGGGTTGAGGATGTCCTGCTGCGCCCTCTGTCGCAGCAGGCGTCTTCATGGATGGCGAACCGCTCATCGCACCGCCTCGGCAGCCAGGGTGTCAGGCTGGAAATTGCTGTCGCTGAACTTCGGCACGAACACCGTTTGCGCGGCTTTACCGTTCATCAGTCCGTTGACGAACCAGGAACCTGACACCAGGTCGTGCATGTCGAAGGTCACAGGCGCGGTGGCCGGTACATCGGGCATCACCAGCGGGTATTGCGTCAGGGTGCGCCAGAGATTGCCGCGCGCATCCCAGCGATCAGCGAGCACGGCAACCCAGGTGTCCTCGTCGAGGTAGTAGCGGCTGCGCGGCATCTGGTGGCGCTGGCCGGGGCGCAACGTGGCTTCCACCACCCATACCCGGTGCAGTTCCCAGCGCACGTGATCAGGGTTGATGAAGTTCTTGCCGATCACGTCGGCATCGCGCTTGGGCACGTTGAGCCGGTTGGTGTTGTACGGGATCAGCTTCTCTTCCTTGCCCACGAGCTTCCAGTCGAAGCGGTCGAGTCGCCCGGAAAACACCAGCTGCTCATCGAAGGTCATGACCCCGGCGGTCTGCGGTGTCGGTGTGTCGCAGCAGGCATTCGGCAGCTTGCGCACGCGGCGCTGTCCCGTCAGATAGACCCAGGCTTCGTCCCGGCTGGAATCGGTGTTGATCTTGTTCATGAAGGCTTCGCCGGCGCGTATCGGCGGACCGGTATTGACGATCTTGGCTTCGAAGTGCACCCCGCCCTGCTTCTCGAAGGCCGCCCGGTCGCCGCCTTCCTGGTAGTAGGGCCGGTTGACGTCGGCCTTGGCATCCACCGTCAGCACCGGCTTGCCGTCGGCGGTGACGAGATAGCCGGTAACGTCCCAGCGATAGGCGGTGCCGTTCCAGTTGAGCACCGCGTTCCACATCGCCTCGGCACCGCTCTTCGGGATCGGGAACGGAATGCCCCCATACGCGCCCGTCAGCACGTCGTTGTTCAAGGCGGCACGGGTCGCGTTGAGCCTGGTGTTCTCGTAGACGAAGGCCGGCGCGGCAGCAGTGCGACGCGTCTGATAGACGTTGATCTTGAAGTCGGGGTACCTCTTGAACATCGCCCTCAGGCCGTCGGTCAACTGCTGGTCGTGCTCGCCGGCATTGGCTGCGGTCACCGTGTACAGCGGCTTGTCGGCCGCGAACGGGTCGGGCCGGCGTCCGACGATCCGGGCGGCGGCGGTGCTGGTGAAGCCGCCGGTCCAGGCGGGGATGGTGCCGGCCTGGTTGCCGGCTGCTTCGGCGCCGAGCGCAGTGAGTTCCTTGCCGAGCTTGGCGGCCTCTTCGCTGGTTACCGCGGCTTGAACGATGAACGGCATCACCGTCATGGCCAGCAGAACGAATTGCTTCTTCATGTGGGGTTCCCTAGTGGTTTTGGTTTGAGCGATCAGAAGGTCACCGCCAGCGACAGCGAGACGAAATCCCGATCGGCGAGCGATTGCTTGTAGGAGAAGGCCTGTCCGCTGCTATCCAGCATGGTTCCCGGCTCGCCGTAGAAATAGGTGTAGCCGAGACCCATGCGCCACTTGTCGAGGTAGCTGAAGTTGAAAGACACATTGATGTCCCCGGAATCGTCGGCGCCGAAGTACGGAATGGCCGAGGAACGCCCATAGGTGTAGCTGCCGGATATCGGGATCGACAGATCGACACCGGACATGACCTGGCGAAACTTCGGCTCGTACTGCACGCGCGCAGCACAGGCGGACCTCGTGCTGTTGGCCGCGACGGGCTGATCGTTGGTCACCTTCTGAGTGCGATTGCACGCGAGCTCGGCGAGTGCGGTGGACTCCTTGACCAGGAAGTTCGGCTCGAAGGCCGTGAGTGTCGACAGATTCAGATGCAGCGTCGTACCACGCGGCACACCCACGCCCGCATAGGCCGGAACGGGATCAGCGGCCAGATAGGCGCCATCACGCACGGACACCTCGCCGGCCCAGCTGGAATTGCCGAAAGCCTTGGCGAAGGAAAACCCATAGGCGTTCACGTCCTTGCCGTAGTAGAGGTAGTACTGCGTCGGCAAGTAGGGCGGGAAGCCGGGGGGCAGACCGGTGGGCGCCGGAGCATCGAGAATGAGTGTCGGCACGCGCTCGTGATAGCGGATCGCGTACAGGCCGAAATCCGTGCCGATGCTTGCAAGGCTGAACCGCAGCTGGGCGCCGCCTTGCCCGGAGTCGCCGGGATCACGATCGGCGGTGCGATCTGCAGACACGCCGGGCGTAAGGAACGGGATCGCCGGAATGAATTGCAGCTGAGATCCGCCGACGTCCAGCATGTCGGAAGTCGAAAAGTAGCTGCCCACGGCGGGCAAGCGTGTCTTCTTCCACTTGACCTGGTAGTAGGCGCCGAGGCTCACCGACGGCGTCAATGTGATCTGTCCGGAGATCTGCCGCACAGGCAGGGCGATGTCGCGAAACTGCACGCCAGGCAACGACGTCGCCTTGATGATGTCGAGCGGCACCATGCCGTAGGCAATGCCGTTGTTGCCGAAGAACAGACTTTCTCCGTACACGAGCGCGTATTGACCGAGCTTCGCGTTGGCCTCAAAGCCTCCGACCTCACCCGTAGCGAAGACGAACGCATCGAGAAGTTCGGCCTTGTTTCCATGCAGCCGTTGCGTCGCGTCCTGAAACTCGTTGCCGGTCGGCCCCGCGCCCTGGCTCGTACCCGGAGAATCGTTGTCGTTCGTCCGCTGGTAGATCTCGTCGTACCAACCCGCACCGCTGAAGCGAATGCCGAATCCATCGAAGATTGCGTCGAACTCGGTGTAGAGATCCGTGCGCACACTCACCAGTCCGCGGGAGAAGTTGCGATCGCCGTCATCCTGGGCTGCAGATGAGCCGCCCGAGACCAGGGCATCGTCGCGATTTCCCGTACGTCCCATGAAGGTCTGCTTCACAGACGTGGTCCAGTTGAACTGCGACACCGCCTGAACGTCGGGCAAAGTGATTTCCTCGAGTTCGTCGCCAGCCGCGAAAGCTCCCAAGGGAAAGAGGGCCGTCAGTGCAAGGACGCGGGATGGGGCTACTGCCCGCGATACCGCCGTGAGAATCCGGACTGCGTGCATTTGGTTCTCCTGTTGTTTCTTGTCACCGGCCGATCGCTGTCGGCGATCAGCCGGCTCCACCCTGTTTATTATCTTGTCATCTTGACAGCATACTGCCTAGATGACACTAGTCTGCCATTCGTTGTTTTTAATTTCCACTGTCGAACTGCCACACCACCGCGCAGTCCGCCGAGAACTCATACACCCGCACGTAAAGTATCAGTTGACTTCACAAGCTGTCATATTGACAGCATATTGACACTCACGTCGAGTTCACTAGAGTGCGCCATCACGCACCCAGACCAAGGAATCGCACTGCATGAAACTGCTTCGTCATGGATCCAGAGGAAACGAAAAGCCCGGAGCCCTCGACGGCCAGGGCCGGATTCGGGACCTGTCGCTGCTGGTCCCCGATTTCACGCCCGACTGGATGGCGCCTCAGAAGATCGCCGCGCTCGCCGCCATCGACCTGACGCGAATGCCGGTCGTGCCGCCGGGCACCCGCCTCGGCACGCCCGTCGCCGGCGTGCGGCAGTTCGTGGCCATCGGCCTGAACTACCGCAAGCACGCGCAAGAGGCAGGCTTTGACATCCCGAAGGAACCGGTGGTGTTCACCAAGGCGGTGACGTCGATCGCCGGACCGAATGACGACGTGGAGTTGCCGGAAGGATCGGAAGCCGGCGACTGGGAGATCGAGCTCGGCTTCGTCATCGGCACGCAGGCAAGGAAGGTGCCGGTCGCGCAAGCGCTCTCGCACGTGGCGGGCTATTGCCTTGCCAACGATGTCTCGGAACGCGACTGGCAGACCAGGCGCAATGGTCAGTGGAGCAAGGGCAAGAGCTTCGATGGCTTCGGCCCGCTCGGTCCGTGGCTCGTGACCACCGACGAACTCCCCGATCCGCAGACCATCGCGCTGGAACTGGCAGTCAACGGCGAAGTGAAGCAGCAGAGCAGCACCGCGGACATGATCTTCCCGGTGGCCGACGTAGTGTCCTATCTCAGCCAGTTCATGACGCTGCTGCCCGGCGACGTGGTGATCACCGGCACGCCCCACGGAGTGGGCCATGGCATGAAACCGACTCCGCAGTTCCTGAAGCGCGGCGATGTGATGACCTTGAACGCCGGGCCTCTCGGCACCCAGCGGCAAAAGGTCGTCTGAAGCGCGGACAGAAAAACCGGATCCCACAACGCGGCGCAGTCCTGTCTGCGCCTGCGCCAGGAAATAAAGCATGGCAACCGTCAACAGCAGCAGCGACCCCCTGGCCATCCACTCGGTCGACGAATTTGTCTTCAGCGTGCCTGACCTGCTTCAGGCGCGTCACTTCTACGCGAGCTTCGGCCTCGACGTGCGCGCGGAAGACAACGGCCTCGCCCTCTACAGCTACGGGCATGCGCACCGCTGGGCGCGCATCGTCCCCGGAAATCACAAGCGTTTGCTTTGGCTGACCATGGGCATCTATGAAAGTGACGTGGCGCGCTTCGAACAGCGGCTGGCAACGCTCGGAGTCGCGCGCATCGCGGCGCCGGAGGGGGCGGACCCGAAAGGTCTGTGGATCGAGGGTCCCGATGGACTGGCCCTGCAACTGCGTGTCGCCGCGAAGTCGTCGCCGTCGCAACCCGCGCCCCGCGACTTCCCGCCGCTCTCCAACAACCGGGGACGTGCGCCCAGCCGCAGCGAGATCGACCGAGTGCACCCGCTATACCTGTCGCACATCCTGCTCTTCAGCGGCAATGTGGATGCGGCCGTCAAATTCTACGAAGACGTGTGCGGACTGCGCCTCTCCGACAAGTCCGGCTCCGTGATCGCCTTCCTGCACACCCCGCACGGCAGCGACCACCACCTGCTCGCGTTCGCTCTGGGCGGCGGACTCGGTCTGCACCACAGCAGCTGGTGCGTCCCCTCCATCGATGCAGTCGGGCTGGGCAGTCAGCAGATGGAGCAGGCAGGCTACGGAGCTGGCTGGGGAGTTGGACGCCACGTGTTGGGCTCAAACTACTTCCGCTACGTGCGCGATCCCTGGGGCAGCTACGCCGAATACTCCTACGACATCGATTTCGTCGAAGCAGGCCACGACTGGCCTGCGGCTGACCATCCGCCGGAAGACTCGCTGTATGTCTGGGGCCCGGCGGTGCCAGCAGACTTCGTGGTCAATCACGAGTTGAGCTCGATTTAGGTCAGCACGTCCCGCCGCATCGCCGGAAGCGAGTCTTCAGAACCGCGCTCGCACACTGAAGGTCGCGCTCCGCGGCGCGCCGTAGGAATGGCTGTAGCTGCTGACGCGGTATTCCTCGTCCAGCACGTTGTTGACGAGCAGGGACAGCGACACCTGCTCGTTCAGCTCGTAGCCCAGATTCACGCCCACGACGACGTAGCTGTCGAGGTTGTCGAAGTCGGGATTGCCGGTACCCCAGCCCGCAACCGCCGCGGTGTCGTCCTGCCAGCGCAGGCTGCCGCCGACGCTCAGTTTCGACAGCGCCTCGGGCCGATACTGGGTGAAGAGCTTGAACTGCTGTTCGGGCTGCTCCGGGTTCAGCACGTCGCCCGCGCTATCTTCATTCTTGAAGCGCGTGTAGCCGGCCTGGATCTGCCAGTTCGGCGTCAGTTCGCCTGCGACTTCGATTTCCCAGCCACGGCCCTCGGTGTGATCTTCGGCGCTGTAGGCCTGATCACCATTCGGGGTCAGGATGGGACCCTCGGCATCCCGCAGCGCGACGCCGAGATTGTTGCGCTTCGATTCGAACACGGCGGCGCTCGCGTTCAGGCGGCCTTCGAACCACGCGCCCTTGAGCCCGAGTTCGTAGGTGTCGCCTTCTTCCGGCTCCAGCAGGTTGCCGCTGACATCCCGCTTCTCCTGCGGCTTGAAAATCTGCGTGTAGCTGGCGTAAGCGGAGAGCGCGTCCGTGAGATCGACGACCACCCCGGCGTAGGGCGTGAATTCGTTGTTGTAGTCGAGATCGCTGTAGACGTAAGAATCATGGTTGGCCGTCGCACGCTCGGCATAGAAGTATTCCCAGTTGGTGATGCGTCCGCCCAGGATCACCGACAGACGATCCATGGGACGCAGCCGCGTGGCGACGTACGCGCCCTCCTGTCGGGTATCGATGTCGTACGGATAGTCTGCTTCCGAACCGGGCATCGCATTCCAGTCAGGATCGGTGTAGCGCAACCGGCCATTGCTCCATGACGCGGACGAGTAACCGAAACCTCTGAAATCATCGTAGACGCTGAGCGGCGCCGCCTGATCGTTGCGATACATGTTGAGACCGACGACCAGATCATGCTCGCGACCGAACAGCCGGTATTTGCCGTCCACCCTGACGTCGACGATATGCGTGTCGTAGTTGAAATCGAGGCTGAGCAGGCGCGCGATGACGGGCGAACCATCCTCTGGAATGGAGTTGACCATGCCGCGGCGCATGTCCGTATTGAACTTGCCGAACCCGTAGGTGAACGTCGCGCTCCAGTCGTCATTGAACCGATGTTCGAGCGTCGCTGACGCGTAGGTACGGTCGCTGTTCAGATAGGACCAGTGCGGCGAAATGTTGGTGGACGTGCTCTTCGGCATCGGCGTGACGCCGTCGTCGAAATAGAAATACGAGCCGTAGTCCTCCGCCCAGGGCGCTCCCTTGCTGTCGGCGGTGCCATGCTCCAGCGTCAGTCGCAGCAACGTGCGCTCGCCGAGGTCCGCCTCGAATGCGCCGTAGAAGACGCTGCGGTCATTGCTGTAGTCGTCGACCCAGGAATCGCCTTGATCATAGGCAGCCACGACGCGTCCGCGCAGGCTGCCCGATGCATTGAGCGGGCCGCCGACGTCGGCCATGAGGCGATAGTGATCCCAGCTGCCCAGCGTGGCTTCGAACGATGTCTGCAGTTCGTGCGTGGGTTTCTTGCGGGTCAGCGCCATGAGCGCACTGGGATCGCCCGCGCCCGTCATCAGGCCCGTCGAACCGCGCACGACCGTGACGGAGTCGTAGATGGCGGTGTCCAGCGAACCGTGGCCGTAGCGCTCGGATTCCGCCAGCGTTTCCCAGGGTACGTTGACGCCGTCGATCTGGTAGCTGTCCACCTCGTAGCCGCGCGCATACATCAGGGTTCGTCCACCGATCGGCGTGCCCCGGGAGTTGTAGTACACGCCCGTCACCTGCTCGGCGATGTCGGCCAGTGAATTGAGGCTCTGCTGATCGATGCGTTCGCGCGTGATCACCGTGACCGACTGCGGCGTCTCGCGCAGCGACAGGTTGAGGCCGGTGGCGGCTGCCACCGGGCCCGGGGTGGTCAGCGACCTCGTGCCTTCAGTGGTGCCCGTCTCCTCCGCGCTCACCACCCTCACCTTCTGCATCGTCTGCTCGGTTGCGGCAGCGGCTGGACTGGCCACCCGCAGTACGTAGGCGCCATCGCCCTGATCGAACGCCTCGAGTCCCGTGCCCTGCAGCAATGCGGACAGCGCGCCGGTGATCGAGTAAGTCCCGGTGAGACCCGGGCTGGTCTTGCCGTCCGTGAGCGACGAGGAAGCAGTGACGCTGACGCCTGACTGGGTGACGAACTGCCCGAGCGTCTGCGTCAGCGGTCCCGCGGGAATCTGGTAGCGCCGGCTTTCCGGAGATGTCTGCGCCTGGGCCGCAGCGGACTGAATGGCTGCGGCCGACACGGCGACCGTCCCTGCTGCGAACAGCAGCGCCCTGATGGTGGATTGCAACACTGTCGCGCGACGCTGATTCTGAAAATACATCGACTGCCCCATGGTTCCGCTCGCACACGCGAGGGTATTTCCGTGCTTGATGCGCGAAAGAACCAAAGGGGACAGCGGCCTGATCCCCTCCTCTGTGGGGCCGGCTTCAGCCGGCGTATTTTCAGAAGTCAGGCTAAAGCCTGACCTACAGAAACCCCATCTTTCCCTGCTACGCGGAGGAAGGGACGCATCGTTCGACATCACCCTCAATCGTCCAGCGCCCCCTGCGGCGCACTGGACTCAGCCCGGCTCGACGCTGACCCACCAGCGCGTGCGATAGACCAGGCTGACGGGCAAGGCGCGCGTGAGACTGCGCAGCACCGGCTCCGTGTCGCGGACCTGGAACGCGCCCGAGACTTTCAGCGCGGCGACATCGGGATGGCAGCGCACGACGCCGGGACGATAGCGACCCAACTCCGCAATGAAGTCATCGAGCCGCATGCCATCCGCGTAGATCACTCCTTGCGTCCACGCATCCGCCTGGACAGCGGCCGGTACGGCAGGCCCGATCGCCAGCGCATCGAAGCGCGTGCTCGTGCCTGCTTCGATGATCCTCGACATACCTGCCCCGCCCGGCCTGATCTCCACGGCACGTTCCAGCACCGTAACCGTCGTCGCATCATCATGACGACGAACGATGAAACGCGTACCGAGCGCACGAATGCGCCCATCGCGGGTGGCCACGACGAACGGTCGCGACACGGCCGCGCGGTCCGGCGCCGTCTGCACGAGAATCTCCCCGCTTCGCAGATGCAGCAGTCGCTCACGCTCGCCGTAATCGACGTCGATTGCAGAGTCGGTGTTGAGCCAGACATGACTCGCATCGGGAAGCGCGAAGTCGCGTCGTTCGCCGATGTCCGTGCGGTAGTCGGCGCGCCAGCTCTGCCACGGCAGTTGCCGGTAGCCGAGCCATGCCGCCGATGGCGCCGCAACGAGCAGCGCAAGCGTCTTCAATGCATCGCGCCGGTCGCTTCTTCGACGACGACGCAGCGCCGGCATGCCGACGCTCGCCGGAATGTTCCCCAGCGTCGCGCCGACGTGCTCCGCACGCTGCCAGGCGCGTTCACACTGCGGATCGCCGCGTCGCCAGTGCTCGAATGCCGCACGATCGTCCGCACTGGCTTCGCCGGACTGCAGCAACAGGAACCATTCGGCGGCCTGTTGCGCGATGCGCGGATCGAGGGCGGCTTCGCTCATGGCGCCAGGAGAATGCAGTGCGCGAAGGCCTGCGCGACGTAGCGCTTGACGCTGCGTTCGCAGACACCCAGCTGTTCGGAAATCTGCACATAGGTCAGACCTTCGAGCTGCGCCAGCAGGAACGCATCGCGCACGCGCGTCGGCAGGCCGTCCAGCATCGCGTCGATTTCATTGATCGCCTCGATCACCAGCGCTTGATGTTCCGGCGACGGCGCGACCGGTTCCGGCAATGTCGCGAGCGCATCGAGGTACGCCTGTTCCAGCGAACGACGACGGTAGCGCGCCAGCAGCAGATTGCGCGCGATGGTGGTCAGCCACGCGCGCGGCTCGCGGATGTTCTCGATGCCGCCGGCAACGAACGCGCGAATGAAAGTGTCCTGCGTCAGATCCGCCGCATCGCTCGTATTGCCGAGCTTGCGACGCAACCGGTCGAGCAGCCAGCCGTGATGGCTGGCATACAGGGAATGAAGGGAATCGGCGCCAGTGACTGAAGGATTGGACATGCGCATAGCCAGTGCTTGATGGCGCCCTGGCTGTGCATGCTGGCTGAGGCGGACGGGCGGGAGTCTAGCGCCCGATCTGCTTCGGTGTCACGGCTTCACCGATTCGCCAAGCCATGCGTGGACGGTGATCGCCAGGTCAAGTGGGGACGGCGTGCGCCCGGACCGCAGGCCGTTCCCGCTCGCGCCGAGTCAGGTGACGCGCCGCAATCGCGGCCAGCAGCCCCGTCGCGATCAGACTCAGGTCCATGCCGGCCACCGGCCAGTAGGTGTCCGTGAATACGGTCTTGATCAGATGGTCGCCCGTCGTCAGCCAGTTCAGCGCAACCGCAGCTGCGGCCAGCATCGACAGCACCCAGCACTGCTCGCGCCACGCCGGATTGATCTGCGCGCGCGCCACCGGACCACTGCGCAGCGCGGCGTGGATGAAGGCCATCACCCACGCGCCCCAGAAGGCAAACCCCTGGATGCCGTTCCTGCCGGGCAGACCCTCGGGCACCAGGCGATTGACCGCCAGCAGCATCACCGTCGCGATCAGCATCCCGGTGACTGCGAAGACCGCCACGGCATCGACGATGCGGCTGCCCTGGCTGCCCGCCCTGGCGTGCTGCGCCTTGCGTTTCTCGACGAAGAAGATGAAGCCGGTGGCGATGCACACGCAGCCCAGCAGGCCGCCCAACACGTACAACCAGCGCAGCAGCCAGTGACGGAAGTGCACGAGGTGCAGCCCCGCGAGGTACTCGAGAACCTGGCCGGTCGCCGAGGGCCTCGGGCTCTCGTGCATCACCTCGCCAGTACTGGCACGGAAATGGATGTCGCTGCCGGGCGCAGAAGTGACGCGATCCTCACCGGCATTACTGAGAACCACCCGGCCGTTCGCGTCGCCCACGTGCAGCAGGATCAGCGCTTCGACCTTGTCCGACTGGCCACGCGCTGCCCAGCGCTGCTGCGCCTGCACCACCATCGCGTCCACCGATGCCAACGGCACAGGCACGCCTGCGCGCCGCTTCGGTACTGCCGACTGCGCCTCTTCGTGGCGTTCGTGCAGCTCGTGCAGCGGCTGTAGCTGAGTCTCCGCGATCGGAAAGTAAATGCCGGCGAAGATAAGCAGGCCGGTCAGTGCGAAGAAGAAGTGGAACGGCAGTGCCACCACGCCGCTCAGGTTGTGCAGGTCCAGCGTGCTGCGCAACAGCGCCTTGCGCGGGCGGAAGGTGAAGAACTCGCGGAAGATCTTGCGGTGTATCACCACGCCACTGACCAGCGCCGCCATCATTGAGAATGCCGCCAGCCCGATGATCCACGCGCCCAGGTCGGCCCACGCCAGCGTCAGATTGAAGTGCAGCGGATAGAAGAGACCGGTACCGATGAACGCGGGCTCCTCTTCCAGCAACTCTCCTGTGGCCGCAACCAGCAGGCGCATGTCGTACGCCAGTTCGTCCGGCGACTTCGCCCCCGGCACTTCGTACCCGGCATACAGATAGGTGACCGGGTCGCGGGTACTGCGGATGTCCCAGTAGTTGATGTCGAAGCGCGTCGGCACCGGCCCGCTCAGCTCGTCCCGCAGCGCGGCGACATCTTCCGCTTCGGGTTGCATGCCCTCGAGCACGGGTCGCAACACGGTGTCGAAGGACGGCATCGGTTGAGCGGCCACACGCGTCGCCGGCACGGCCCAGCGGTCGATCTCGCGATCGAAGACCGACAGGGTGCCGAAGAAGAATGCGGCCATCAGCACGAACCCCAGCACCAGGCCGAACCAGGTGTGGACCCAGCTCATTGCCAGGCGGAAGCTCTGGAACATCAGGGCCTCGCTCGTACCGTCAGCGCACCAGTGCGGATTGCAGCGATGATGCGGCCACGATCAGCAGCGCGCCGCCCCCGACCAGCACCACGCCGACTCGCAGCAGGCTGCGCGCTGCGAAGGTCCACAGGAAAACGCACAGGAAGAGCAGGAAGCCCAGCAGCGAAGCCAGGCCCTGCGCATCGTGGAATTCCATACCCGCAGCATGGAGCGCCGTCATGCCCGAGGCGATGAAACCCCACGCAAATGCATAGCCTCCCAGCAATGCCAGCGCGACGCGAAGGGTCACACTCAGGCGCGGATCCACGTCAGCCCGGCTCGATTCAGAACCTGGAGCGCGCCGTGACCATGACGCGTCGCGGTTCGCCGTACAGCGCGTTGCCGCCCCATTCGACCGGCTGCGTGTTGATGACACGCCAGTAGGTCTCGTCGAACAGATTGGTCACGTTGAGCTGAACGCTGAAGTTCGCGTTGTGCTCGTAGCTGACCATTGCATCGACGAGGGTGTAGGCCTTCTGCTCCGTCCGGTAGTCGTAGCCCATCCAGTCGTTGAAGTGGTCGACGTCGCTCTGCCAGCGAAAACCACCGCCCACACGCCACTTGCCACCGGGCAGTCGGTAGGTCGTTGTGGCCTTGAGCAGACGCCGCGGGAGGTTGGGATCGATGTCCTGTCCCTCCGCACTGGGGTCGTCAGCGTTCTCGATGGTTTTCGGATTGGCGTAGGTATAGCCGGCCGCAATCTCCCAGGATGGCGTGAGGCGGCCCAGCAGTTCGATGTCGAAACCTTCGCTGCGTATCAGGCCGCCCGGACGGGAACAGCCCTGGCCCGGGGGCGGGCACGCCGCGAGGTCGCTGACAGCGATGTTGTCCTGATCGATGCGGAACACCGCAGCATCGAGTTCCAGCAAGCCGTCCGCCCATGCGCTCTTGACGCCGACTTCGTAATTCTTGCCGACGATCGGGTCGATGAACTCGCCGTTCCTGTCCATCGCCGACTGCGGCTGGAAGATGTCGGTGTAGCTCGCATACACCGTCGCCTGCCCGGCCAGGTCGTAAGTCACGCCGGCGTACTTGGTGACGTGCTTGTCGTAGTCGTAGGCCTCGGTCCAGCCATCCCAGAACGGCTGCTCCGGCGGCGTGACCCAGATGTTGTAGTAGTCGCCCTGGAACTCGTACTCGAACCAGTCGACCCGGGCGCCCACGATCAGCTTCAGCGGGTCCGAAATGTTGAAGCGAGCCGATGTGTAGATGCCGCGCTCGCGCGTTTTCCCAGCGTAGTAGAAATCGATGAGGTCGCGCGGGTCTGGCTTCACGGCGTCGTGAGTCCAGTTGTAGATGTCGATGTCGCTGGCCACGATGAAACCGCCGTAGCCCGCGACAGTGCCGTCGTCCTCTGCTTCGCGCACGGCGGCGCCGACTACTACATCGTGCTGGCGGCCGAAGAGTTCGAACGGACCCTGCGCGCGCAGGTCGAAGCTGGTGCGCTCGTTGCCCTCGTCGGCGTAGTGACCGCTCAGGTTGTATCCGCCCGCCTCGTTCAGGTACAGACCGTTGACGAAGTGTTCCTGTTCGACGTCGATGTAGTTGGCCGCAAACACTACCTGCCAGTCATTTGCGAACTGATGATTGATGCTGGCGTAAGCAGACGTGTTTACCGTGTCCCAGTAGTTCCAGTCGTTGCCCAGGAAGCTCGACCGCGACAGGTTCAGGTCGCCGCCGTCCTGGGCGGTAGGCAGACCGGCCCAGGTCGAGATGTCACTGTTGCTCTGGTATGAGACCGCGGCGGTCAACAGGGTGTGCTCGCCCAAGTCGAATTCGCCGATGGCGTAAAACACGCTGCGGTCTTCGCCGACCACAGCCTGGAAGCTGTCCGCCGTGCTCGCACTGGCCACCGCGCGGCCACGCACGCTGCCCGCCTGATTGAGCGGCCCGGAGACATCGGCCGTCGCGCCGAAGTAGTCCCACTCCCCGACGATGCCCTCGACACTGGCCTGAAAGGTCGCAGTCGGTCGCTTGCGCACGAAGTTGATCGTCGCCGACGGTGTTCCCGTTCCCTGGGACAGGCCAGTCGCGCCGCGCACGATCTCCACCCGGTCGTAGATGGCCATGTCGTTGAGCAGGCCATGGCCGCCGCTGTCGGTGTAGGCGGCGGGCAACCCGTCGTAGGTGAAGTTCGTGATTTCGAAGCCGCGCGACCAGTAGGTTTCGCGGTTCGGCCCGCTGTTGGTGTGCGGCGTGATGCCGGGGATGTACTTCAGCGCATCGCTGGCCTTGATCATGTTCTGATCTTCGATCCGGGCACGCGTAATCACGGTCACCGACTGCGGCGTCTCGCGCGCAGTCAGCGGCAACAGGGTCGCCGTGCTCATCGCCGAGGTGGCGTAGGAGCCGGTGCCTTCCGTCGTCGCATCGAGCGTCTCCTGTACCTTGATCGTCCGCATCGTGGCCTCGTCTGCAGACGAGGCGGACATTTTCCGCAGCGAATAGCTGCCGTTGGATTCCGCGGCAGCTTCATAGCCGGTGCCGCTCAACAAGCGAGCGAAACCTTCTTTGACAGTAAAGCTGCCGCTCAGCGCGGGCGCCTGCAGCGACGCCACTTCGGACGGCTCGAACACCAATGACACGCCCGCTTCAGACGCGAATCGATTGAGCGATTCACCCAGCGCGCCGGCGGGAATGCTGTAGCTGCGAGACGCAGCCGCCTGCGTCTGGGCCACGGCAAGTTGCGGGACACCCAGTCCCGCGAGCGACAGAGCGACAACAAGTTTGAGCACACGCGAGTGGCCGCGATGGGTGGGCATGGTCAGACGACTCCCTGGTTCAGCTCGAATGGGTGGCTGTTACGGGGGAAGCCGGACGAGATGACGAAACATGCAAAAAATCGAGCGGAAGGCTGCGGGCGGCCAGGACCCTATCGCCTTGCGTCCACCACCACCACCCCATCTGCCCGTGCGCCGATCACGATCGGAAACCGTCCCGCAAGAATCGCGAGCGCGCGATCGGTGTCATCGACGGGCAGCACGCCGGAGACGCGGATACCAGCAACGGCAGGTGCACAGTGCAGCTTGTCAGAGCGATAGCGCGCCAGTTCTGCAATCACTTCCTCAAGCGAACGATCGCTGACCATGAGATGGCCGCGCGTCCATGCATCGGAACCCGCGGCCGCTTCGTGAATCGATTGCACACCGCGTTCATCGAAACTCGTTGCATGATCTGCATCGAGTCGCATGCCGGCGGCATCGCGCGGACGAATCTCGACGGCATGTTCGAGCACCGCGATGCGCGTGTGGGTTTCGTGCAGTCGCACGCTGAAGCGCGTGCCGAGTGCGCGCATCACGCCATGCCGGGATTCGACCAGCAACGGGCGTTGCTCGCCAGCGGGATGTGCGGAGACCAGCAGGATCTCGCCGCGATGCAGATGCACGCGCCGCGCCCGCGAATCGAATTCGACATCAACCGCGCTATTCGTGTTGATGTGCAAAGTGGAACCGTCGTCGAGCACGACGTGCCGCCGTTCACCGATGGCGGTCCGCTCTTCCGCGAGATAGGGCTGCCAGAGCCGTTCGCGATGCGCGAGCCAGACGCCCGCTCCGCTCACCGCAACGCAGACCAGCCCTTTCAACACGGTGCGCCGGCCATGTGCAATACCCTTGAGCGTCGGCGTTGCAATGTCGCCGGGAACGCTGCCGAGCGTTTTCTGCACGTTCTGCAGGCGCAGCCAGGCTTGTTCGTGCTGCGAATCCTGATGGCGCCACTCCGCGCAGGCGCGATGATCCTGTTCGGTCGCCGTCCCTGAGTTCAGACGCACGAACCAGGCGACGGCCACGCGCCGCACGGCGGCGTCGACATGGATGGTCGCACTCATGATTCCGTCGCCCCGAAGCAATGATCGAACGCGACCGTCATGTGGTTGCTGACGCTGCGCAGACTGATCCCCACGCGCTGCGCGATCTGCGGATAGGTCAACCCGTCGATCTGCGACAGCAGAAATACTTCGCGCACCCTGGGCTTGAGTCCATCCAGCATCGCATCGATCCGCACCAGCGATTCAATCAGGATCTCCCGGGTTTCGGGCGACGGTGCGCAGGACTCGGGCACGCGCGCGAGGTATTCGAGAAACGCCCTTTCGACCCGGCGACGCCGGAAGTAATCGACGACGAGTCCGCCCGCAATCCTGATGAGATAGCTGCGCGGCTCCCTGATCGGCTCATCGCCCGCCGTGCGCAGTACGCGCACGAAGGTGTCCTGCGCCAGATCCGCCGCCTGCTCGGAGCAGCTCAGCTTGCGGCGCAGCCAGTTCTGCAGCCAACCATGATGATTGGCGTACAGCGAATGAAGCGGATCGGCCCCGGTGGCGGAAGGATGGGACATGCGAATGGCCAGTGCGTTGAAGCGCCCTGGCTATGCATGCTGGCTGAGGCGGACGGGCAGGAGTCTAGCTGGCGCATCGCTACGATGTCACCGACCACCGCCCGGAAACCGACTGCTTGCGCCCCTCCGGCCCGGCGCCGGGCTAGAAGTCCACCGAGGCCGAAATGGCAAGCGTTCGCGGAGCGCCGCTGATCAGGCTGTAGCTGGTGCTTTCCCAGTAGTCGTCGTCCAGCGCGTTCACCAGACTTGCACGCACGGTCACATTGCGGCCGCCCAGTCTTGCAGCGTAACGCGCGCCGAGATCTAACCGCGTCCAGTCCGGAATGCTCTGGGTGTTGGCCACGTCATAGAACCGGCTGCTGTTGTAGACCAGCCCGGCGGTCAGGGTCAGTCCGGACAGCCGGCTGACGTCGAATTCGGTGCGAAGGGTGGCCACCCATTCCGGCACATCGACCGGACGATTCCCTTCGTTGACGCCTCCCTGGGTCCGGACGAGTTCGGCATCGAGCCATGTCACGCCACCGACGAGACGCACGGTCCGGGTGACTTCGCCGAAACTCTCGACTTCGATCCCGCGATGGCGCTGGCGACCGGAGAGACTGAAGACATTGGTCTGCGGATCGAGGATGCCGGACGGCGCAGTGATCTCGAAAATGCCGATCGTGCCCGCCAGCGTATCGGCGTCGTACTTCACCCCGATCTCATACTGTTTGGTTCTTGCCGGATCGAACACCTCGCCGTAGTTGGCAGCCGTCGCGGGTGGCTGCGGCGCTTCGGAAAGGCCCTCGATGTAGCTGCCGTAGACAGCGACACGATCGCCCGCCCGGTACAGCGCGGCGATCACCGGCGTCACGGCCGATTCATCGTAGGTCACCACGTTCGTCAGGCGGTTCTCGTTGCGGATGTTCTGGTGACGCACGCCCAGCGTCAGGCGCGCGCGTTCATCGTGGAAGCTCAGGGTGTCGGCCAGCGCCACGCCGTCGGCGGTGACTTCCGCGTGACTGCGAACGAATGGAATCCCGGTGAAATCGGGGGCCGGATAGTCGTGCTGCAGGTCGTAGAGGTTCGAGATCGCGCCGCTGCCTGCAACGGTCCTGCGGCTGTAGTCGTAATCGCGAGTCGCCGAGTAGTACCCGAGGGCGAGTCCATGGCTGACGGGGCCCGTCACGAAACGCCCCTTCAGCTTCACATCGATCGACGTATTGTCCTGACTGGCGACCCATTCCCGATACGTCCCGGGCTCCTGCGAATCTCCCTGCTCGTTCATGATGCTTCGGTAGTAGCCGAACAGATTCTGTTCGTCGTAGTTCTGCCAGCCATACGCGGCGCTGGCAGTCCAGTCGTCGGCGAGGTCGTACTCTGCCCGCAGGACATGGAAACCGCGTTCCGTATCGACGTAGGTGAACGGACTGGCCGGGTTGGTGCTCGAATCCGGCGCCTTCGGTATGCCGATGCCGGCCGCCGGGGCGAAGCCGGTAAAGGTGGGCGCATCCAGATCCTGCTTCTGATAGTTGAAGTTGCCGAACAGACGCAGCTTCTCGCCCTGATAGTCCAGCGACACGCTGCCCAGACTCGAATCGTCACGATTGAAATCCAGGTTGGTGTCTCCGGTGCGGCCCGCGACGTTCACGCGGATGCCGAACGCCTTGTCGGCACCGAAGCGGCTCCCGACGTCCGCATGTGCGCCGAAATTGCTGTCCGCCAGGTAGCCGAGCGTCATCCGCGCGACGGGTTCGCTGCCGGCCCGCTTGGGCACGAGATTCACCATGCCACCGACCGCGCCGCCGGGCGGCACGCCGTAGAGCAGTGCGTTGGGGCCCTTGAGAAGCTCCACCCGTTCCAGCGACTCGATGCCCACGCGCCGCACCGAGCCGAGCGCGAACAAGCCATCGAAGGCGCTGTCGGTGCTGAACACTTCGAAGCCGCGGATCTTGTAGCCGTCGTTGGAGTAGAAGCGGCCTGAAATGCGCGTGATCGAAGGGCTGTTCTCCAGCACTTCATTCAACGTGGTGGCCTGACTGTTCTCGATGAGCGCCGCGGTGTAGGTGGTCTGGCTGAAGGGAGATTCCATGAAATCGCCCTCACCCAGAAGTCCCAGACTTCCGCCGCGGGCGACCTGCCCTCCTGCGTATTCCCCCGGCAGCGCCAGTGCAGCCGACGGCTCTGCGTCATCCGTTACCGTCACGCGCGGCAACGTCGCGGCAAGCGGCGCCTTGCGCAGGGTGTACGTCCCGTTCGCCTGCTGAACCGCCTCCAGCCCGGAGTCGCGCAGCAGTTGTGCGAACCCTTCGCCTACCGTGAAGCTGCCTTTCAGGCCCGGCGACTGCAGGCCGCGCGTGGTTTCGGCGTCCGTCGACAGCGATACGCCGGCCTGCGCGGCGAATCGGGTGAGTGCTTCACCGAGCGGACCTGCGGCTACGTCGAAGTGCTGCTGTTCCTGCGCGACGGCGACGCCGGGCAGCAACGCGGCGACATTGACGCCCGTGCCGAGAATGCAGGCAAGGGCCAGCCGCAACACGGCGTGGCGGGGTGCGGCAGCTGCGGAAGAACTGGCGCGGATACTGAGGCTGCGCGACGGACGGTTGGACATGATGAGTTCCGTAGACAAATGGACAGGCCGGATCGGGCATTGCATGCCCGGTTTCATGGAGGACGAACGAGCCCGCCGAAATGGAAAGTTCTGCGGTGAGATTTCCCGAAACCGCTCCCGGACAGAGCCGGGCAGCCCCGGCTAGCGGCGCGCGATGACGCGGGTCGAGAACAGGGACGGGTGTATGCGCACCGGGTGCGAAAGCGTGAGGCTTTGCAGCACGTGGTCGGTGTCGTCGATGCGGTAGGTACCGGTGACGTGCAACCCCGCGACGGCCGGATCGCAGCCGATGCGGTCGCGACGGTAGCGCGACAGCTCATTCAGAAAATCATCGAGCCGCTGATCGACCGCGACCAGCATGCCGCGCGTCCAGGCGACCTCAACGCTGTCGGCCGCCTGCTTCGATGCAATCGAGGTCCTGGTGAACGTCACTGCCTCGCCTGCATCGAGACGCACGGTACCGCCGCTGGTTCGCGTGCTCACCACCACCGCATGTTCGAAGACGGCGACGCGGCTGACACCCTTGTCGACGCGCACGCTGAAGCGCGTGCCCAGCGCGCGGACGCGGCCCTGGGGCGTGTCGACGATGAAAGGACGCGGCGGATCGGAAATCTCGTCAACGGCAGTCTGTACGAGGATTTCACCTTCGTGCAGACGCAGCAGACGCTGACGGGCATCGTAGTGCACGTCGAGCGCAGTGGCAGTGTTGAGATCGATGCCGCTGCCGTCGGCCAATGCGAGATGCCGACGCTCCCCCACCGCGGAACGATGGCCCGCAACCCAGCTTCGCCACGGCATCTGTTCGTACGCACTCCAGCCGACCCCGGCGCCGCCAGCCAGCAACAACAGACTCTTGAGCACCGTGCGTCGATGCAGCCGCCGCTCGTGCGATTCGGTGAGCACCGATTGCGACGTGCCTTGCGGCAACAGTCCGAGCCGCTGTTCCATGCGCTGCACGAGCGACCACGCCAGTCGATGCTGCTCGTTTTCCGCCAGCCACGTCGCCAGCGCGGACTCCACCTGGGCGCGTTGCGAAACCTCGTCGAACCGGAGTTTCACATGCCAATCGGCAGCCGCTTCCAGCACCGCCCGCGGCAGCGTCGTGTCCAGGACAGGAAGTGCCGCACTCATCGTTCAACCCGCCGTGAGCGACAGGCATTCGGTGTACGCACGCACGAGATGCCGGCGCACGGTGGGCAACGACAGCTTCAGGCGCTCCGCGATCTCGACCTGCGTCAGCCCCTCGAGTTGCGCCAGCAGGAACACTGCGCGCGTGCGCGATCCGAGCTGATCCAGCAGGCGATCCACGGCGACGAGCGTCTCGATGATGATCGCCTGCGTCTCGAGTTCGATCGATGCCGGTTCGGGTCGCGCTGCCAGCGCCGCGAGATACGCAGTCTCGATCGCCTGACGTCGAAAGCGGTCGACCATCAGCCCGCGTGCAACGGCAGTCAGGTAACTGCGCGGCTCGCGAATATCCAGAGGCTTGCCCAGCAACTTGAGGAATGTGTCCTGCGCCAGATCCGCCGCCTGCTCGGAACAGCTCAGCTTGCGGCGCAGCCAGTCGCGCAACCAGCCGTGATGGCTGGCGTACAGGGAATGAAGGGAATCGGCCCCGGAGACGGAGGAATTGGACATGCGACCAGCCAGTGCGTTGAAGCGCCCTGGCTGCGCATGCTGGCTGAGGCGGATGCGCGCGAGTCTAGCCCGGGTTTCGCCGCGGTGTCACCGTTGCCCGCTAGAACCGTCCCCGCAGGGACAGCGTGAAATTGCGCGGCTGGCCGTAGTAGTTGAACCCTTCGAGATAGCCCACGCTGGCGTAGTACGTCTCGTCGAACAGGTTGTCGACGTTCAATGCGGCGCTCCACCGGTCGCCGAAGCGGCGCTCGACGCGCACGCCGACGATCGCATAGGCGTCCTGGGTGATGTCGTACGGGACGTAGGTTTCCGAGATGCACTCGCCTTCGTCGTCGCGCAGTCCGTCGCAGACTTCACCGGTGAAGTAGCTCTTCGACTGCGCGTTGAGTCCTGCTCCCAGGCGCCAAGCCGACAGGGTTCCGGGCAGCTGGTACATGGTCCACAGCTTCAACAGATGCTCGGGTGTCTGCGAACTGAATCGCCGGCTCGCGCCTTCGGCGGTGCGCAGTTCATTGTCGTTGTAGGTGTAGCCCGCGGAAAACTCCCATCCGGGCACGAGTTCGCCCGATACCTCCGCATCGAAGCCGCGGCTGCGACGCACGTTCGGACCTTCGATGTAGCAGCACTGATACGGCCTGCTGAAATCTTCGAAATCCAGAATGCCCTCGTTCTTCTGCTGCGCCCGATAGACCGCCACCGAGCCGGTGAGCCGGCCCTCGTACCACGCGCCCTTCGCGCCGATTTCGTAGGTCTCGCCCGTCTTCGGATCCAGTCGCTCGCCCTGCGCGGTGAAAACATTCTGGACGACGAACGTGTCGGCGTAGCTGGCGTAGAGCGAGACCTGTGGCGTCAGGTCGAACGTCACGCCGCCGAAGGGCGTGACGATGCCGGAATCCTCGTACTGGTCACTGCTGGTGCTGTCGAAGCTTTCATAGCGGTAGTCGCTCACCCGCAGTCCCAGGACACTGTGCAGCCTGCGGGTCCATTCGGAGCGAAGGCTTGCGAACACGCCTTCCTGACGCTGGCCCGTACCGAACGGATTGCCCTGCGCCCGATCGACCGGCATCGGAAATGCCGCAGGATCGAAATCGAAAACGTCGATGACCGGTGTCGTGTCGTCGAGGTAGTAGTAGCCGCCGTCGCCGACGTGATCGATATCCTGCAGGTTGACGCCGAGCGTCAGTTCCTGCCGGTGTCCCGCGACATCGAAGCTGCCGTTCACCGACAGATCGGCGAGGACCTGGCGAACGTCGGGCGCGTAGTGATACGTGTAGATCTGCGGGCCCAGCAATGTCACCGGGTTTACCGCACCGACGGGATACAGATGCTTCGCGCGCGTCTCGGTGTCGCGACGCGTGAGATTGAGCTTCAGATTCCATTGCGCCGACAGGATCTGTTCGAGACCCAGGAACACATCGGTCGCCTGCCGGTTCCAGTAGCCGTCGAGCGAACACAGGCAGGTGTCGCGCGGCAGCCGCGGATCGTCGCCCGTTGCATAGCGCGGCAGGCCGATGAAGTTGGGCCGCTGGTCGTCGTCCTCGTAGGTCGCGCCCACCGTGAGCAATGTACGATCGGTGACGTCGGCTTCGAGCACGCCGTAGAGAACCACCTTGTCCTGCTCCGCGACGTCGTAGTAGTACTCGCGATCTTCGAAGGCCGCGACGAAACGGCCGCGCACCCGCTCGCTCGATGCGATGGCGCCGGTCACGTCGACCTGGGCACGAAAGCGGTCCCAGCTGGCGGCCAGCAGATCGGCCACGAACTGGAATTCGCCCAGCGGCCGTTTGCGGACGAGATTGATGCTGCCGCCGGGTTCGCCCGATCCCGAGTACAACCCGTCGGAACCGCGCAGCACTTCGACGTGATCGTAGGGCGCGAGGTCCGGCAGTCCCTGCTCGTCGAATCCATCGATGGCGCCGTAGCCGATCATGGACGGCGGACCGCCATCGAACTGCACGCTGGTCACGTCGAAACCGCGCGACAGGATGGCCGAATGCGCGCCGCCGGAATCGGGGATCACGGTGATGCCGGTCACCTGCTTCAGCGCTTCATCGGTAGTCGTCAGGTTCTGGTCCAGGATCCGCTGCGACGTCACGACGCCGACCGACTGCTGAATCTGCCGCAGGTCGCGAGGAACGCGGCTGCCGACCGCGACGGCGCCGGTGGTATAGGAACCGGTGCCCTCGGTGGTTGCATCCAGCGTGGCCTGCACCTTGATCGCCCGCAGGGTCTGTTCGGAAGCGGATGACGATCCTGTGCCGATCGGCGCGGGCTGCAGCGAATAGCCGTTGGCGCCCGGCACGGCCTGCAGACCATGCGGGCCGAGCAATTGTGCGAAGCCCTGTGCGACGGCGTAGCTGCCGCTCAGTCCGCCGCTCTGCTTGCCGCTGGTGAGTTGGGGATCGAACGACAGCGCCACGCCCGCGCGCTGGGCGAACTGATTCAGGACCTGGGTGAGGGAGCCGGCAGGAATGTCGTACGAACGTACTTCGCTGCTCACAGCGGGCGTCTGCGCGATCACAGTGGAGAAGGCAGTGACGCTGCCGCAAAGGACCGCGACAACGGCGACGGCAAGACGGCGTCGGGCGAGTGAGGCGTACATGAATCAGGCTCCTGAGCGGTTCTCAGGAGTCATGACGGACGAGTCGGGCGCAGGTATAGCGGCAGGCGAAGATTCCCTGCCGCGTCGCTAGCGATGACCGTCCTCGCGCAGCTCGACACGGACGGTCCATGGCCACTGCGACCTCAAGACGACGGGCTGCGTCTGCGTCTCTGCGATCACCGCAAGCGCCCTGTCGGTGTCATGCAGAGGAAACACGCCGGAGACGCGCAGGCCCGCCAGGGCAGCCGCGTCGTAGCGCAACCTCCCCTTGCGATGACGCGCCAGTTCATCGAGCACTTCCGACAACGGACGATCGTCGACGAGCAGCGAACCCTCGCGCCATCCTGCCGCCGCTGCCCCATCCACCTTGACCGGGAAATGCAACGCATCTCCGGAAAGCTTCACCTGCTCTCCGGGATGCAGATCCACGCACGCGACGTCGTGTTCTGGTGTGACGCACGTACGTACGACTGACTCCAGCACAGTGACGACAGTGGTCTGCTCATCCGCCTTGCGCACCAGATAGCGCGTACCCAGCGCGCGAGCGGTTCCCTGCGAGGTTTCGACGACGAAGGGACGCGCGGCATCCCTGGCCACTTCCACGAGCACTTCGCCTTCGCGCAACACCACCCGGCGCTGTGTCCCGGAATACGACACGTCCACGGAGGAGCGGCTGTTCAGTACGACGCGACTGCCGTCCTCCAGATCCACGGTCGCCTGCTCGCCCGCACCCGTCCGGTAATCGGCGCGCAACGCGGTGATCGACAACCCGCCCACGTAGCTGTCCGCGAGCGTGAGCATTGCACCGGCATACAGTGCCAGCGCACCCGCGCCGGCCGCGAATCGTGCCGCGCGGCGCTTTCTCGACCTGACGGAAAACCCCGCTTCCAGCGCCGCTGCCGATGATTTGCCGCGCACGCTTTCGAAGCGTTGCGAGATCGCCTCCATGCGCGCGAATGCCAGCGCATGCGCGGGATGTTCGCTGCGCCACCGGGCGCAGGATTCGAGCTCCGACTCTGCGACTGCAGACTCGCTCAATCGCATGTGCCACGCGAGCGCCTGCTCCACCATCGCACGCGTCGGCTCCATCGTCGGCTCTGCGCTCGTTGCGTTCACTGTTCCGGCATTCCGTGCAGCACGGCATAGCAATGCCGCATGGCCTGCGCCATGTACTGCTTGATCATGCTGACGGAAACGTCGAGCTGCGCAGCGATCTCGCTCTGCGACAACTCCTCGAGCCGGCTCATGAGGAACGCTTCGCGCGCCTTGCGCGGCAGTCCTTCGAGCAGCGCGGCAATCGCGAGCAGCGTGTCGATCGCCTCCTGCTGCTGTTCCGGCGAGGCAGCGTTTGCATCGGCGTGAATCGCCGCCCAGGTGTCGAGATAGGCGCGCTCGATCTGCGCGCGACGCGACCGGTCGATCAGCAGGCGGGTCGCCGTCGTGACGAGGAAGGCGCGCGGTTCCCTGAACTCCGTACGCGGCAGACCCAGCAATCGGCAGAACGTGTCGTGCGCGACATCCGCCGCCTGCTCGGGACACTGCAACTTCCGACGCAACCAGCTGCGCAACCATCCATGGTGGTCGCTGTACAGCGCACCGACTTCACGTTGAAGAACCGACTCAGAGCCCGCCACGGCGCTCCCCTCTTATATATGTAGGGCCGTCGCTGGGGGCTGGCCCTTAAATGAGAACGGTTCGCATCTTAGGGAGGTGATCCTGGCGTTTCAAGCAGAGTGGCCGCAGAGGCGGCGTGGCCTCATGCGTACGCGCTGGGCGCGCTTTCACGATCTCAGATCAACCAGTGCTGCGCGTAGTCGATCCAGTCCGGATTAGTGCTGCGGATCAGCAGCAGTTTGTGGCCCGCGCTCCAGCGCATCACCTGGCGCCACCGTTCCTTGGCGGACCGTGGATCATCATGCAGTTCGAGGTGCACGAGGCGCCGCACGTATACGCGTGGGTTGTGCTGCTTTGCCAGACGGTCCCGTCGCAGTTCGGCGGCGAGATCTTCGCTCGTTCGCAGGCTGAGCGCGCCGAAGCGACCTCTGGCCAGGATGTAGAAGCACGGCCCTGGCGGCACCGGTTCTGTCGACAAGGTGTGGCGGTCAGGTCTGACGATCGTGGTCATGGGACCTCAGAAGAGCCATACGCAGACTGCCGTCAGGACCAGAACCGTCGCATGTGGAATGACGCTGAGAGACCAGCGCGACAATGGCATCAGCATCAGCGCGACAAACAACGTCGATGCGCTCACGCACGCCAGCCAGACGGCAACCCCCACATCCAGGCCCCAGTCGCCCATGCATAGGGCGAGCGCCACGGCGAGCATGAAGAAGCCGACGCGACGCAGCCGGCGATACAGCGCGCTCGAATCGTCGCGCGCCTTCCAGATCACGTCGTACAGCAGCACGCATGACTCGAATACGTCGATGACAATGGCGCCGATGCGCCACAGCGCCCCGACGATCCACGCTACCAGGGGCTGAAGTCCGCTTGCCGGCGCCGTGTTCGTGCTGTGATCGCGCCGGGTTTCGTGCTCGCTCACCGCTCGTTCTCCACCGCCCAGCTTCAAGGACTCATGGATGTATGACGAACGAGATCGAAAAAGGGGCATCGAGGTTTGCCGAAGTGGATGTTCGGCCTGCACTGGATCCTTCGACTCCTACGTGCACGCATACGATCGCCTGCTCGGCGATCACCTCGATGTTCGGATGATCGATGGACTGCAGCCGCACGAGCGCAAGGAACTGCTGTTCATGGCAGAGAGTGCGAACTTCGGCGCCCGATGGCCGAAGTACACGCGCCAACTGGAGCTGATCATCGACAGCCGCATTCGCCACCGCGAAGGCTCAGCCAACGAGATCGAGCTGGTCTGTCGCGAGCTGCTGAACCAGCGCCAGTTCGCCGCCGCACGCAGGCTCGCGCAAGCCAGCGGACTCCAGGGCTTCGAGTTCACGATCGAGAATCTGGCGCCACGAGCGAACTCGCCTACCGTTCTTTCCGTCGACGGTCCGAAGCTCACCCGCAAGCCCTTCGATGTGACGCGGGATGCTCAGGTCATCGTGCTTTCCAGTCCCGGTTGTCCGCACTGCCTGGAAGCAGCCAGGGATATCTCGAACGATCCCAGGCTCAAGGAAATTTTCATGGCGCGCGGCGCCTGGATCGCACCGGCCTATGACCTCGGTTATGGCGAGACTTTCACGAAGTGGAACCAGAACTATCCGTGGTTCCCGCCGCTGGTCATGTACGACGCCAGGGAATGGCCCGACTCGATCACCGGCGGGACCACCGCGATTCCCACACCCACGTTCGTGTTCCTCGAAAACGGCAAGGTCCGCCGACGCATCATGGGCTGGGGACCGGGCGCTGCCGATGAGACGGAACTGCTGACAGCGCTGAAGGAGATTGGCATCGCCAGGTGATGCGGGAGCAGCGGACTCTTCATCCGCTGATCCCGCAATTGCGCATGGTCAGAAATCCACCCGCGCCGTCAGGAACGTATAGGCGCTGAACAACTTGAAGGTCACGGTGGGAATCTGCGTGAGGCGCTTTTCGCCGTTCGCATCGACCGGTCGGGTATGGCTGTACCCGCCGCTGATTTCCCAGTTCGCCGTGAGCTGTCCGGAGACGTCGAGTTCGAAGCCCGTGGTCTTCGTGCCATCGACGCCTTCATAGACATAGTCGCCGGTCGGCCCGTAGTTGACCGTCCCGCCGGGCCCCGGCACGTACTCGGGCACGTTGTCCTTCTTCGTCTCGTAATACGCACCCGAGATATTGAGCCGGTCTTCGAAGAACGCGAGCTTCACCCCGCCTTCCAGGTTGGAGCCCACCGCCGGATCCAGCAGATTGCTGTTGGCATCGCGTACGGTCGCGGGCTTGAAGATGTCGGTGTAGCTGGCGTAGACGGACAGATGTTTCGTGAGATCCACGACCTGGCTGCACATTGCTGGCTGAGGCGGACGGCGGCAGTGTACGCGTGACGCTGGTGTGCCGGAACCAGGACGAAGAAACAGAAGCGAAAACGCGTTTTGTCACCTGACAAACACAATGATAAAGTTGTGTTGTGATTCCTGACTTTGACGCCGCTACCGGCAACTTGCCCGCCGGCGAGCACTCAGCAACGTGGCAGGAAATGCTGGATCGCTATGGCTACACACCGTGGCGCCGCCGTCTGCTGGACGGCTTGCTTGATGCCTTACGGCGGCTGCGCACTGCTGGCTGCGCGCGGGCCTACATCGACGGCAGTTTCATCACAGCGAAGGAGCAACCCGGCGACTTCGATGCCTGCTGGGATGCTGAAGGAGTCGACTTTGACCTGGTGGATGATCGGCTGCTGACGTTCGACAGCGGGCGTGCCACACAGAAGGCAGCGTTTCTCGGCGAGTTGTTCATCGCCGACTCACGCGCCGATCCGCAGGGCACATTGTTTCGCGATTTCTTCCAGACCGATCGCGACGGCGGTCGCAAGGGCATCATCGTCATCGACCTGAAGGGCTTGCCATGATCACCAACCAGCGCCAGTACCTCAACACGCAGGCCCAGGCCGAGCGATTCCGGCAAGCGCTGGCCGCGCCCGACGCGAAAGGTGTGCATCCGAAAGCGGCGAAGGCCATGCGAGACGGGCTGCGCAGCCAACTCGAAGACCTGGAAGCCGAACTGGCCGAATACGACGCCTTGCGCGGGGGGCGCGTCGTCACGCTGGAGGCCGAATCCATCGTTGGCATTGGCGAAGCACTGATCAAGGCGCGCATCGTGCGCAACTTGACGCAGAAGGAACTCGCCGAACGGCTGTCGCTGGCGGAGCAACAGGTACAGCGCTACGAGGCCACTCAGTACCGCGGCGTCGCGGCCGAGCGCTTGCAGCAGGTGGCCGATGCACTCAGGCTGCGGGTGCGTGAAGTGTTCACGCTCGAAAAGGCCTGAACCGCCGGCACGAGTGTGCCCTCCCCAGCAAGCGGAGGAGGGAAAGAATGGAAACCCGTCTTCAGAAATCCACCTCCGCCGAGAACGACAGCCGCCGTTCCTGACCGTAGGTCAGCCAGCCCTCGGCAGGCGCTGCGGTGGCGAAGTACTTCTTGTCCGTGAGATTCGTGACGTTCAACCGCAGCGTCGTCGCCTTGCCGCCCAGCGCGAACCGGTAGCGGGCGCCGGCATCGAGGGTGGTATAGCCGGGCAACGTGCCGCACAGCGTCGGGTCTCCCAGATACACCGAACAGCGACTCGCATCCGTGGAGGCGGTGATCGCGCCCGTGAAGGTCAGACCCTGCACGGCTGGCAAGTCGTACTCGGCGTTGAGTACGAACCGGTGATCCGGAATGCCCATGACTTTCTCGCCGTCGGCGGCGCCGCCTTCGGTCTTCACGAACTCCGCATCCATGTAGGTGTAGCTGCCCAGCAGACGCACGCCTGCGAACGGCTCGCCGAACACGGACAACTCCAGCCCGCGATGGCGTCGTTCGCCGTCGATGCTGTAGTGGAATGTATTGGGCGTGTCGGTGGGCTCGGCGATACCGTTCATCTGGGAAATCTGGAACAGTGCGGCCGTCGCGCCGAGACTGCCGTTCTCCCACTTGGCGCCGATCTCGTACTGCTCGCTCTCGGTTGGCGGGAAGAACGCGCCCGCATTCACGTAGTAGCGTGGCGGCAGCGCACTCGGTTCGTTCTCCGGCGCCTGCGGCCCCTGCTCGAGATCTTCGATGTAACTGCCGTAGACCATCCACTGCGATGACGGCCGGTAGACCAGTCCGACCGAAGGCGTCACGGCGCTTTCATCGTAGTACCCCTCCTGCTCCACATTCTGGTGTCGCAGGCCGAGCAGCAACTGATAACGCTCATCGGCGAGGCTGAGGCGATCCACCACGGCGTAGCTGCGGAAGGAATTCTTGCCGTCATAAGGAAGATCGGACCGATCCGGCGTAGGCAGCGTGATATCGGGCGGCGTTGTCGCGATGGGCACGCGCACGCCGGTGGCTTCTTCCATCCAGAGACTCCAGCCCTTGCGCTCGTAGAGGCTGGCGCCCACGACCAGTTCGTGCCGGACCGGACCGGTCGCGAACTCGCCGTACAGATTCAGCTCACTCGACTTGGGCTGCAGCACCATGGCCCACATCTGGTTCATGAGTGCGACGGTGCCGTCGGGATCTTCACTGCTCCAGTCCGGATAGGTGGCCGGCCAGAAATCCTCGGCTTCGTTCTGGCCGTATTTGAACGAGACGCTCCAGTGCTCGCTCAGATCATATTCGAGCGCGGCGATGAACAGGTCGAAGTTCTGCTCGGCATTCCACCAGTTCGTCGGGTTCGGGCAGGTGTCTCGATCGGGGTTGGCGTCGAGATCCCAGCCATCGCAGCTGTCGGTCCCGTCGCCTTGCGTATGCTGACGTTGGCCGACGTAATCCAGCGACGCACGGAAGCGTTCGCCGCGGTAGTCGAGTGCAACGCTGGCGAGCTTCATCTCCTGTTCGAAGCGCGTATCGCCGAACGTGCCCTTGCGATAAAGCAGGTTGGTGCGCACGCCCCATTGACCGTCGGCGCCGAAGCGCCGGCCGAAATCCACGGTCGTGCCCAGCACGTCTTCGGTTTCGTAGAGAGCGCTGACGCGGGTCAGCGGTTCATCAGCCGCCCGCTTGGTGACCATGCTGACGGAACCGCCGATGCCGCCTTCGAGCGCGCCCTGCAATAACGCGCTCGGGCCTTTCATCATCTCGATGCGCTCGTAAGGCTGCACTTCGAGGTAGCCATCGGCGTTGCCCATGCCGTACAGGCCGTTCACGCCGAGTTCTCCCTTGCCCAGCTGGAAGCCGCGGATCGAGAAGACGGGCGAGAGACCGAAGCTGTTGATGTCCTGTACCGAGGAGTCGAAACGCAGCACCTCGCGGACATCCTTCGCCTGCAGGTCGCGCGTGAATTCCTCCGTGAAGTTGACGACGCTGAAAGGCGTCTCCATCACGTCGACCGCACCGAGCAGACCCAGCCTGCCGCCATTTGCCACCTGGCCGCCGGCATACACGTCCGGTAAATCCGTCGGGGCAGCATCAACCTCCGCACGTACCTTGACCGGCGGCAACACGGCGGGACTGTCGGTGCTGGTCGGCAGTTTCTGCAGCAGGTAGATGCCGTCATCGCTGCGCACCGCCAGCAGACGATGTCCTGAGAGCAGGCGCGAGAAGCCTTCGGTGACCGTATAGCGGCCGCGCAGTCCCTCGCTGGTGCGGTTTTCGGTCAGCGTCGAATCGAAGGAAAGCACCACGCCCGCAGCGCCTGCGAACTGGCCGAGCACGCTGCCGAGCGGTCCGGCGGGAATGTCGACTTCCACCGGCTGCACTTCGGCCGAGGCGTTCGCCGCACGTGCTTGTGTCGACGCCGTGCCCATTGCCGCCATGGCGAATGCGGCGAGCAGCAACGCGCGCGTCCGCGCCGATCCATGCTGCCTGCTGCGGAAGATCGTGTGTGACATGCCCTGCTCCCTTGTGATTGCTGTTCTAGTGCTGGCCACGGCCAGCCTCGCTATCCAGGGAGGTCGGATGAGAATCGAAAAGGGACAATCGGCCGGCGCAGATGCAGGCGCGGCCGTTCAGCGCGGCTCGACCCGCATTCCGGGAGACAGTCTCCACAACCCGCCTTCGCGCCGCGTCAGCCTGACCGGCAGGGCCATGACGAGCGCGTCGAGCGCGCGATCGGTGTCGTCGATCGGAAAGGCTCCCGAGATATGCAGGCCCGCCACCGCAGGGTCGCAGTCCAGGGAGTCGCGGCGGTAGCGGGAAATTTCGGCCACGAACCGGTCCAGCCGCCAGCCGGCAACGATGAGCAGGCCGCGTGTCCAGGCGTCCGCGGTAGCGGTCGGTACTGCGACGGTCTCGTCGAAGCGGTGCGCGTTGAAGCTTACCTGTTCGCCGGCTTGCAGCACCCGCGCATCGTGGGCTTGCATCGGAATCGCTTCGACGCGATGTTCGAGCACGGTCAGGAGGGTCGCATCGTCTTGCGCGCGAACGACGAAGCGCGTCCCCCATGCCTGCATCGTCCCTTGCGCCGTCCGCACGAAGAACGGCCGCGAATCCTTGCCGGTTTCGATCAGCAGTTCTCCGGCATGCAGGCGCACCAGTCGCTGCGCTTCATCGAAATTCACGTCCACAGCGGTCGCCGTGTTCAGCAGCAGTCGGCTGCCGTCGGCGAGTTGCCACTCGCGGCGCTCGCCGATCTGCGTCCGGTAGTCGGCGAAACGCTGCGGCCACGGCATCTGTCGATGCGCGAGCCATACGGCGCCGCCACCTATCGCGAACCCGGTCATGCCCTTCAGCAGTGTGCGACGCCGTCGGTCCGTGTCCTGCTGCGAGCCCGCGATCAATGCTTTCGTCGACGGTTCCACCGGCAGCTGTTGCAGCAACTTCTGCAGCGATTCGACGCGCTGCCACGCGAGCCGATGATCCGGATGGGCGTGAAGCCAGTCGCTCCATTCTTTGCGGTCGGCGTCGCTGGCTTCGCCGGAACACAGCTGTGCATGCCAGTGCGCCGCTGCTTTGAGGATTGCGCGGTCCATGGACTATTCCGCATCCAGTGCGAGGCACAGACACTGCTCGACCGCACGCGCCACATACTTCTTCACCGAGCTGGTCGACACTCCGAGCCGCTGTGCAATCTCGGCATACGTGAGGCCCTCGAGCTGCGACAGCAGGAACGCCTGTCGCGCCTTGAGACCAAGTCCATCGAGCATCGCGTCGATCTCGCACAATGTCTCGACGATCAGCGCACGCGACTCCGGCGATGTCTCGACCGGTTCCGGCGTCGATGCAAGCGCTTCCAGATAGGCGCGCTCCAGCGACTTGCGGCGGAAGTGATCGACCAGCACACGGCGCGCAATCGTCGCGAGATAACTGCGCGGCTCGCGGATGCCGCCGGCGGGCCGGCCAGCCGCAGGACTGGCGAGGATGCGCAGCAGGGTGTCCTGCGTCAGATCGGCGGCTTGTTCCGGGCAGCCGAGCCGGCGCCGCAGCCATCCTTGCAGCCAGGAATGGTGTTCGCGGCAGAGCGACTGGACAGCGTCGGTTCGGAGCGTGGTTTCGGTCATCGCAGCAGCCAGGAACATGGGGCGCCCTGGCTGCGCGGACTGGCTGAGGCGGGGCGGCAGTCTAGCGCCGGCGTCCTGCGCGGGCCCAGCGCCGGACCCAGCCATCCGTGCTGGAACGCTTCCCGCTGTTTTCTGGCGCCGGGCATGCCTGTTTTCTCATCTCATTCGTCATACCAGTAGAACCTGCCGGGACCGGCAGCAGGCACCCATGTCGACATTCACTTTGAAAGACAGCCCGTTGATTCACGCCACGATGGAGTACGCCCGGCAACGCACGGTGCCGCTCGCTTCGGTGGGACTCCTGCATGGGCTATTCGCGTTTCTGCTCATCGCGAGCATGCAGCGCGACGACGACGTCACGCCTCCCATGCCGATTCAGGTGCAAATGATCGCCGATGCCTCGGAGGCGCGACCGCCGCCTCCGGCGCCCCCGGTGGAAATCGAACGTCCGCGCATCGATGCGGTCATGCCGGACCTGCTGGAGTTCGATGCGCCGCCCGCGGAGAACGCGATCACGTTGACCGCAGCGCCACCGTCTGCACCACCGGCTCAGCCGAGTACGCCGACGCCTGCAATCACGCTGCCGCGCTTCGATGCCGACTACCTGAGCAACCCCGCCCCTACCTACCCGTCAGTATCACGGCGCCTGCGCGAACAAGGCTTGGTAATTTTGCGCGTGCGCGTCACGCCCGCGGGCGCGGCAGCCGTTGTCCAGGTTGACCGAACCAGCGGCTTCCCGCGCCTGGATACCGCCGCTGTCGACGCCGTACAGCACTGGCGATTCGTGCCGGCACGTCGCGGCGACGAAGCCGTGGAAGCGTGGGTGCTGGTGCCCGTCGAGTTCGAACTGCGACGAACCTGACACGCCAGCAAGTCCATTCGCGGACGAGGACGCCGATCACACCAAGGATCGCCTGCAGGATTGCAGACATTGCTTCTTGCGGAGGAAGCGACAGAGCGGGAGGAGTCTGCGAGCGTGAGTGGCGCAATCAACAGCGGACGGCGCGCAGTAAAGGAATTGTTGCCGACCCTTGGGACCGGAAGGAGGCCGGCCCCAGAACGGGGCCGGCCTTGTCATCATCAAACAGCTACATCAGAAGCGAACGCGAACCTGAAGGCTGTAGAAGCTTTCGGGTCCGAGGTAGTTCGTGCGAGCCAGCCCCAGATCCGGACTGGCGACGCCGATGCCGGTCACATAGTCGTCATCCAGCAGGTTGCTGCAGCTGAGATTCACCTCATACCGATTGGTCGGCGCACGCCACGTTGCACTGGCGTTGACGACCGAGTAATCGCTCATCTTCCAGGTATCGGTATTGAAGTACGACCAGTAACGTTCACCCGCGTAGTACACGTAGCCGCCCAGGATGAGCGAGCCCGGCGTGAAGTTGAGCGTGTAGTACCCGGCAAGGCTCGCCTTGTGGCGCGGGATGCGCGAAAGCTGGTTGCCCACGATGCTTTGCGGCGTTCCTGTGACATCAGCCGGATCGACGACCAAGCCGTCCATCGCCGTATATTCGCCGTTGGTATAGGTGTAGTTGCCTCGCACCCACACATCCGGCGTCGGCGTCCAGGTGCCTTCGATTTCGATGCCGTAGATTTCCGTATCTACGTTGTCATAGCGCGTTGCAGCAACGGTCGGTCGGCCGTCGATCGGATTCGGCAGCCAGACCGTCAGCGGAATCTGCATGTCCGTGTAGTCGTTGAAGAACAGCGCCACCGTGCTGAAGAACTGGCTGCTCACCAACTGCTTCCATCCCAGCTCATAAGCAATCAGCTCTTCCGGATCGGACACGTTGTTCTTGCCGCCCTGAGCCGGATCCGGGACGATGCTGTCGAGCGACAAGCTGCTCGGCTTCGAACCGCGTGCAATGCTGAGATAAAAGTTGGCGTCATCAGTTGCCTGGTAGTCGGCGGCAATTCGCCCGGTGATCTCCTCATCCTTGACGACCGTGTTGGCGCCATTGACCAGCGGCGTGACATCGCCAGCGGCCGCCGTATCCCAGTAGAAACTGTGATACTCGTTGGTGCCGTCGCTCTCATCCTCGGTATAGCGAAGACCGGCGGTCAGCTCGAGTTTGTCCGTAAGCGCGTAAGTCAGCTGACCGAACACGGCGCGGGACTCCACGTCGAGGAGGTTGTGCTGGCGGTAGGTATCGCGGTCAGGATTCGGAGCAATGGGCGCCGCCGGCGACTGCACGGCATTGTTGTACCAACGATAGGTCGGGTTAGCCAGCTCAGGCTGATTGGGATTGCCAATCTGGTAGAAGCGATCGTACTTGCCCTTCGAGTAGTACAGACCGAGATTCCACTCGAGGCCATCGTGAGCGTTACCTTCGAGACGCAACTCATGAGAATAACGCTCGTCGTCGTTGTAGTAGTGATCCACGATCGACGTACTGATGAAGATACCATCGGGGACCGTCCCCGGATTCCCCGGCCCTGTGACGTAACCGATGCGCGACGTGGCGTCGTAGTCGCCACTGCCTTCCGAGACATAGGCCTGATAGCCGCCGACGTAGTACAACGTCGCCGCCCCCAGATTCCAGTCCGCATTCAGGATGTGCACCTGGTTGTCCGAGAGCTTGTCGTACCCTTCGACGTCGACGTCGATCACGCGCGGCTGCTGCGGCGGATTCTTGTCGTAGTTGTAGGTTACGTTCGGGATGTTGCCTCCCATGAAGGGCGCTGCATTGTTGTAGACCGCCGGCGCCGTGTAGCCGCGGGCGTTGTCATAGGAGAACGTGCTGGAGCGCAGGTGGAAGTGCAGATCGTCGGTCACCTGGCCTTCGAACTGGAGTTCCGCATACAGATTCTCGCCCTTGTACCCCGCCTCGATCGGTCCGACGTTCTTCTGCGAACGCTCGGGCTGCTCGAAGCGCTGCACGCTGGCACGTGCGCCGTAGTTTTCGCTCAACGGTCCGGAGACGGTGAAGCCCAGGGTATTCCAGTCGTAGCGGCCGTAGCCTACGAGGGCCTCGCCCATGAAGGTGTCCGTCGGTGCGCGACTGATCAGGTTGGCGGCGCCGCCGATGGCGTTCGTTCCGTAGCGCGTGCCCTGCGGGCCGCGAAGGATCTGCACGCTGCCGCCGATCAGCGTGTTTTCGCCGACGACGCTTGAATCCGGCAGATAGAAGCCGTTCACGTAGTAGGCGACCGGCTCCGTGGTGCCGAGAGCCGACGTCGCCGTCGTGCGGCCCACGCCGCGAATCGTGACACCGCGGTCTGAGATCTCGACGCCCGGCGTCAATCGATACATATCGGTGGCGGTGGCCGTGCCCGTCATGTTGCGCTGCTCGGCGTTGAACTCGGTTACGGACAACGGCTTCTGGGCGATGTCTTCCTGGTAGCTGTTCGCCGTAACGATGACCTCTTCCAGTTGCAGCTTTCCATCATCTGCCGCCGAAGCAAGCGGTCCGACCGTCAGGCCCGCCAGCAGGACAGGCGTTGTGGTGAGCCAGTAGCGGGATGCGCGTTTAGCCAGTTTTCGATGCATTGCATGTTCCCCCATGTGAGAGTTGTGAACCGAATAGCCAGTCACGGATGTATAGGCCGCTGGATATTTTTTAATACTCGGTATGTTGATTATTGAGCTACTTTCAGGACGTTTGCAATATCCCTTGCAGAGACAAACTGTTTTTTTGCACCGACGGTCTACGATCGAAGACTGATTCCGTCAACTGATTGATTTTCCCGGATGCCGATGAGACCAGGCAGATGATCCATCCTCGACTTCCCTCTCGCATCCGCAAATGCACGCAGCGTGCTGCACCCGCACACAACGCCGGGCGGCGGCTTGTTGCGAACGCAAAAGCGTGCCGTCCACGCAACAATTTGCTGCGAGAAGTACATCGAAGGGTGTGGGTGATGTCTCTGCCGAAGGAGCCGGGGTCCGTTCTCCGGCCCCGGTCATATAGATATGTCTCAAGGGCCGCCTGCGGGTTCGCGCAGGCGGCCGTCGCTCCGACTCATTTCGTCGGCAGCTTGGTTCCTTCCTTCAGCGGCGTCGGTCCCAGTGTGTAGGGCGCACCGACCCATTCATCCGTCGGACCGACCAGGATGAACATGTCCAGCTTCGATCGCGTCCCATCCGGGCGGGCGACCGTGGCCGTGCCGATATAGATGCCGTCTTCGAGCTTGCGCAGCTCATCGAACAACGTCGTCTTGTTGAAAGCGCCGTAGTCGAGAACGTACGCCGGCTTGCCGTCGATGATGGACGGACGAACGCTCGTCGCCATCCGCAAGTTGCGCTCGATGCGTCCGCCCGGGAAACGCCAGCGGTTGTAGCCCTCGCCGGTGCTCGCCGTCAGCGGATGGAAGGCCTTGCCGAGCCAGTAACCGCGCACCGACTTCTCGTTGAACATGTAGTCCGCATAGCCCTTCTGATAGGCCGGATCGTCCGCGCCGGGGCCGAGTCCCGTGTAGTGACCGTTCATTTCCTCGAGCGTCGGCGCCGGCAGCGTGCGCCACAGCGCGATGCCCTCTTCCTGGGTCAGCGCGTTCAGCTTCTCCATGGTCCATTTTCCCGACGTGCCGACCGGCGTCTGATTGATGTTCGGACGCGCGGCGAGCTTGTCCGCATCGGCGACAGGGTCGATGACACCGGCTCCGCCACCGTTGGCGACAACCACGGGGATGGCCATCATCGCCAACAGACTCCCCAGTCCGAATCGAAGCAACGGTATACGCATGTGATGACTCCTTGATGAGTTTGAACTGATGAAAACTATCGACGGCGACGGTTGACGGCCGCGCGCGAGGATCCGGTCTTTTTCGATTTCCGCAGCGCTTCTCCGCCCAGGAGCGCGACGACGCCGTCCACGACGGCGACACACGCAGCACTCAGGGTCTGGCCAGGCTTCTCGCTCATAACCCAGCGCCGCGCCGCATTCACGTTGCCGGCCCACAGGGCGCAGGCGATCAAGCGTGGTTGCGGATCTTTATCGGGATGCACGCCGAGATCGCGCGCGAGCGATCTGGCAAGCAGCTCTTCATATTCGAACCAGCTCGCAAGCAGGTTTCCCGGCACCGCGGTTGCTGCAAAGCGCTGCTGAATGGCGGCTCGATAACCGCGGCCGCCGTCGCGTTCGGTGACTTCGCGAGCGGCCGTCTCCACCCAGTCGCGCCAGAACGTGAGTGTGTCTTCGGTCCGCGCCGGATCTTCGATCCGCTCGCGGAAACGCTCGAGGTATTTGAGTTCGATGGCCTGCGCCAGGGCCGCCTTGCTGGGGAAATGCCGGTAGAGCGTCTGCACGTGCATGCCCGCGTGAGCGGCCACTTCGTCGAGCGTCGCATCCTCGACGCCTTTGCGCGCGAACAATTCCGCCGCGGCATCGACCAGTGCGGTGCGCGTGCTGTGCTTTCGTGCAGTGCGAAGCGGATAGGCGTTGTCGCTGTCGGTCATGACAGATCTCGTCGACGACGTTGTAGTTTCGTAGATCAGTGTAGTTAACTATACCTATCTCCACAAGCGCCATGCCCGAGCTCCATGAAGAATCGATCCTGCGCGATTGCGCTGACCAGCCTAGTCCTCTCGCTGAACGTCGTGTCGGCAATGGCCGCACAGGCTCCTGCGCCCGCAGCGCTTTCCTTCAGCATCGAACAGGCGAATCGCGGCAAGGTCGCGTACTCGCAGCTCTGCGCCAGTTGTCATGGCGCCTCCCTCGAAGGATCCGGAATGAGTCCGGCATTGAGCGGCGCGACTTTTCAGCGCAAGTGGGCAGGACAAAGCGGCGCGGCGCTCTACGCGCAGTTCGTTCGCATGCCGCCGGGCGCGAAGCCACTGCCGACAGCGACGTATGGGGATCTGCTTGCGTATGTGCTTCAGACCAACGGCGCTGCGAGCAGCGAGCAGCCGCTGCCCGCCGATCCTGCATCGCTGCAGGCGCCCGTCTTTGCCGACGCCGCGCACGGCACAGCGCCGGCCAGCCAGCCATCGGGCACTGCATCGGGCCGTCCGAGCCGTCTCGATCATCTCACCGCCGTTACGAATGCTTCGTTGCGATCGCCACCGTCGTCCGACTGGCTCATGTGGCGCCGCACGTACGATGGCTTCGGCTTCAGTCCGCTCGAGCAGATCGATCGGCACAACGCCGGGGATCTGCGGCTCGCCTGGAGCTGGTCGCTGCCGCAAGGCGGCAACATGATGACGCCCATCGTTCACGACGGCGTGCTCTTTGCGTACAGCTATGGAGACATCGTCGAGGCGCTGGATGCGACGACGGGCGATCTGCTGTGGCGGCATGAACGCAAGCTCGAAGGCACCGCCGTTCATCAGGGCAAGAAGGGCGTTGCGATCCAGGGAAACACGCTGCTGGTACCGACCTCCGACGTGCGCGTTCTGGCACTCGACACCCGCACCGGCGCCGTACGCTGGGAACACGCGATCGACACGCGCGGCCAGAAGGACTTCCAGATCAAGAGCGCCCCGCTCGTCGTCGGCAACAAGGTCATCGTCGGTCTGAACGGATTTCACACGGTGAAGGGCGGCAGTTTCATCGTCGCGCTCGACATCGACAGCGGCAGGGAACTGTGGCGCTTCTACACGATCGCGCGCCCGGGCGAACCGGGCGGCGAGAGCTGGAACGGCCTGCCGCTCGAAGCGCGCAGCGGCGGTTCGATCTGGGTCGGCGCCACCTACGACCCGGATCTCAACCTGGTCTACTTCGGCGCCGCGCCGACGTATGACACGCAGCCGCTGCGTGCACCGGTGCAGCGGCCCGGCGTCACGAACGAGGCGCTCTACACCAACAGCACGATTGCGCTCAATGCCGACACCGGCAAGCTCGTCTGGTACTTCCAGCACCAGGCCAACGATCAGCTCGATCATGACTGGGCGTTCGAACGCCAGGTCGTGGAGATCAACGTCAACGGCAAACCGCGCAAGGCCGTCATCACCGGCGGCAAGCTGGCCATCTTCGAAGCGCTCGATGCCGCAACCGGCAAATATCTTTTCTCGATCGACCTCGGCATGCAGAACGTCATCGCTTCGATCGATCCGGTCAGCGGCGCAAAGACGCTCAATCCCGCCGCGATTCCCGCGACCGATGCCGTGCTCAAGCGCATCACCCTGCCGGGCATCTGCCCGGATCTGCTCGGCGCGCGCAACCTGATGGCGAGCGCCTACGACGCCGGGCGTCGAACGCTGTACGTGCCGCTCACGGACACGTGCCGCCATCCCTTCCCCAACGGACCGCGCTGGCAGAAGGAGCCCGGCGAAGGCGATGGCTTCGGGCTCATCAAGGCCATCAATCTCGATACGCACGAGGTTGCCTGGACCCATCGCCAGTCCGCCCCCTTCACGAGCGCCATGCTTGCCACGGCCGGCGGACTTCTCTTCACCGGCTCCGCCGATCGCCGCTTCAGCGCCTACGACGATCGCGACGGCCGACTGCTGTGGCAGGCGCGTCTCGACAACATGCCTGTTTCCTATCCGATCACCTACAGCGTGAACGGCCAGCAGTACGTCGCGGTCGCGACCAACGAAGGCTTCGTCCACGCCACGGCCATGCTTCAGAGCGCAGGCATCGCCGGCACACCCAACGGCGGCGCGACCCTCTGGGTTTTCGCGTTGCCGCAAACCCTCGCGCGAGGAATTCACGAATGAAGAAGACACACTGGCTCGCCTGCTGGTCGCTACTCACTGCACTGGCTGCTCCGGCCGAGGCGCAGATGGTGAAGTTCGCCTCCATCTGGGAAGTACCCGGCGACAACACCCTGCTCGATCAGTGGTATCGACGTACGCATTCGCAGGAGACGCTGCAATCGGTCGGGCCCTGGCTCACGCGATACTGGACGTATCGGGCTCAGGACGTTCCGGAATCCGTGGCCAAGCGCTTCAACGTCGTGAACTACCGGCTCACGGAAATGTGGTATCCGAGCCTCCAGGCCCGCGACGAATCGCGCGGTGCGTTTTATCCACTCTCGCCCCCGCCGATGGACCCGCAGCGCTTTCCCGGGAAGAACCGCATCGCGCAGATCGTCGTCCCGGCCATTCCGACCGAGAAATTTCTCGACGCGATGCCGCGCGACCGCGCGACCTATGTCCGCTGGGTCTACTTCGTGCGCTATCCGGCCGGCGTCTCGGTCGACGACGGCGAGCGCTGGTTCCTGCAGGTTCATGCGCCGCAGCTGGCCAAACTCACGGGACTGCGACGATTCGTCAGTTACAAGTCCGCCGATCCGCTCACGCGCGCCGACGCCTGGGTGCGCATGAGCGAGCTGTGGTTCGATGACTTCGATGCCTGGCGCGCCGCGGTGCTGGATGCACCGCCCGCCTTCACGGCGCCGAGCTGGGGCGGCACTTTCCCCTACGCCGACATCGTCAGCATGTTCACCGGCGCGCAGGCCGACATGGACTTCATGCGCGAGTACTATCGCGTTCCCTGATGAGCGGCCCGCTCCATTTTCACTACCTCTGTCTCCAGCATGAAGAAAACCGCCCGATCCTCTTTCCGCCTCCGCACGCTATCGATGGCTCTCGCCTGCTGCGCCGTACATGGCACCGCGTCGCTGGCCGATGATGCAGGAGCAGCACCGCCCGCCTACGACGCCTCGCGATGGTCCTACTGGGGCGGCGACGCCGGCCAGACGCGCTACGCACCGCTGAACCAGATCAATGCCGCCAATGTCGCGCGGCTGAAGATCGCCTGGCGCTGGAGCGCCGACACGAATGGAACGGGTGCCTCCAACAACTTCAAGTCGACACCGCTGCTGGATGACGGCGTGCTCTACGTGCCGTGGCTCAATCACGGCGTGGCTGCGATCGATGCCGGCACGGGCAAGACCCTGTGGACGTTCGAGCCGCAACCCGCCGATATCGGCAATGGCACGGGTTCGCTCAACTCGCGGGCGCTCGCCTTCTGGAGCGACGGACGCGAGAAGCGCCTGATCCACAACACGCTCGATGGTCGCCTGATATCGATCGACGCACGCACCGGACGCGCCGATCCGCACTTCGGCCGCAACGGCTGGCTCGATCTGCGCGACAACCTCGACGACATGCGTCCGCGCGTCGACGTGCGCTCGGTCTCGCCGGCCATCGTCGTCGGCGATGTGATCGTCGCGCAGTCGCTGCCGCGCGAAACCTTCAAGAAGGAAGCGACGCCAGGCAACTTCCGCGGTTTCGACGTGCGCACCGGAAAGCAGCTGTGGACGTTCCACGTCGTGCCGCGTCCCGGCGAGGTCGGCAACGAGACCTGGGAAGCGGGCAGCTGGCGCTGGGGCGGCAACGCCGGCACCTGGACGATGATGAGCGCGGACCCGAAGCTCGGCTACGTCTACATTCCGACCGATACGCCGGCCAACGATTTCGCGGGTGTCGACCGGCCCGGCGACAATCTCTTCGCCGAAAGCATCCTCGTGCTCGATGCCCGCACCGGCAAGCGCGTGTGGCACTTCCAGACCGTGCATCACGGTCTGTGGGACTACGACAACCCGGCCGCGCCGATCCTGCACGACATCGTGCGCGATGGGCAGCGCATTCCGGTCGCGACCCTGCTGACGAAACAGAACCTGGTGTTCACGTTCAACCGGATCACCGGCGAACCCATCTGGCCGATCCACGAACGCCCGGTGCCGCAAAGCACCGTGCCTGGCGAGAAGACCTCGGCGACGCAGCCGTTCCCGAGCAAACCCGCGCCGCTGTCCTTCCTCGGCTACGACGAGAATCAGCTCATCGACTTCACGCCGCAGCTTCGCGCCGAGGCGGTGGAGATCATGAAGCGCTACGCCAAGGGACCGCTGTTCCTGCCGCCGATCGTTGCCGGCGAGAACGGGCTGCGCGGCACCTGGATCAATCCCGGCTACGGCGGCGGCGCGGAATGGATCGGCGGCGCGTTCGATCCCGATACCGGCGTGCTCTACGTCCCGATCCGCCACAAACCCTATGCCGCTGCGGTGGCGAAGGCCGATCCTGCGCGCACGAATTACGCGTACCTGCCTTCCGGCAATCATGTGGTGACCGGCCCGCAGGGACTGCCGATCCTGAAACCGCCGTACAGCGAACTCGTCGCACTGGACATGAATCGCGGCGAGCATCTGTGGCGCATTCCGGTCGGCGGCGCGTCGGATTTCATCCGCAATCATCCGGCGCTGAAAGGCCTGAAGCTCGACTTCGACCGCATGGGGCAGTACGACATCCGCCCGGGTCTCGTCCTCACGAAGGAACTCATCTTCATGGGCGAATCGGGGAGCCTGCCCGGCCAGACCGGCGGCCCGATGCTGCGCGCCTACGACAAACGCGACGGCGCGGTGTTGTGGCAGGAAGCCATGCCTGCACTCGTGACCGGCGCGCCGATGACGTACATGCATCGCGGTCGTCAGTATGTCGTCCTCACGGTCTCACAGAACGGACGCCCCGCCGAGATGATTGCGCTCAGCCTCGACGGCACCAGCGAAAGCGGAGCACCGCCGGCCGCGGGCGTCGCCGTCCAGGCGGCGCCCGTCACCAAGACAGCAGCTGCAGCCTCCGTTCCCGTCAGTGCCGAGGAACTCGCGCTCGGCGGACAGGTGTTCGGTCGTCTCTGCGCAGCTTGTCATGGCGCTACGGGCCAGGGCGGCGTCGGGCCTTCGCTCACGGGACGCACCGATCTGGCGAACGTTGCACTCATCATCGCCGAAGGCCAGGGCCAGATGCCGCCGCTGAGCGCCGCACTCGCTCCCAAGGAGATCGACGCCGTCGCGAAGTACGTCGTGAGATCGCTGCGCGCGAGCCCCTCACGCGCGCCGTCTCCCGGGCCGGCGATGCCGCCGCCCGAGGGTTGACCCTTCAATGACTACGCAACTCATCCTTTCGACCGCAGCACCCACCAAGAGGACCTGACATGATGCGATTGAAGCTGATCACGGCGCCGATGCTGGCAGCCGCCCTGGCGCTCGGCGCCACCGCCATGGCGGCGGACGCGCCCATCAAACGCGGGCTCACGTCGCAGGACTGGGCCTACAAGCTCGCCGACGGCGTGACGACGCGCGAGGTGATCTACTACAGCGACGGCATTGCCTGCTACGCGAAGCTGTTCTTCCCGAAGAACTTCTCTGCCGACAAGAAACTCGCAGGGGTCGTGCTCGGGCAGGGCTGGGCCGGCTATCACAACTCGATCGAGAAATACGGCGCCCGTTTCGCCGAGCGCGGACTGGTCGCGATGGTGATCGACTACCGCGGCTGGGGCGGCAGCGACGGCTTCCCGACCGTCACCGATCGTCTGAAGAACGACGATGCCGTGCGCTTCACGCGCACGCAGGCGAACGTCGTCATCAAACGCACACGCCTTCTACCTGCACGCCAGGTGGAGGATTTCCGCAATGCGATCTCCTATCTGCAGGGAGAAGCCGGCGTCGATCCGGCGCGCATCGGCGTGTGGGGTTCGAGCTTCGCGGGAGGTCACGTCATCACCGTCGCCGGCCAGGACGCGCGCGTGAAGGCGGTCGTGGCGCAGATCCCCGGAGGCAGCAACGCGCAGCCCGCCCCGCTCAAGCTCGAGGGTGCGCTGCTCGCCGATGCAATCAAACGCGCACGCACCGGTCAGGGCGACGAGTACGAAACGGGATTCTCCATCCCGCGCATGGTCGACGTCGAAACCCAGCAGGCCGTGCGGGAGTACTACCCGTTCTACCACGCCCGATTCCTGGGTGAACGGCCGATCCTGATGGTCGTTGCGGAGAAGGAGGAACTGGGCGGCAATGTCGCCAGCCGTGCCGCATTCGCCGACATCCAGGGACCGAAGAAGTGGATCGAAGTGCCGGACACCACGCACTTCCAGATGTATATCGACAAAGCGTTCGAAATCAGTTCGAACGCCGCTGCCGACTGGTTCAACCAGCATCTGTAAGGGCAGACGTCGATGCCCGCGTCGCGCGCCGATCCAGGCGCGCGACGCTATCGAGCCGATCCCGACCTGACCACGCGCAGCGGCGAGGCTGCCAGGCGCGCACGCGCGATGCGACGTGGATCAGGCAACAGCGAGTCGACGAGCGCCTGCGGATGACGAACGAGAAAAGTCGCACCCGCCTCCGCCAGCTCCAACCTCGAACCATAGCCCCATAGCACGCCGACCGATGACAGACCGTGCGCCCGCGCAGCGCGCACATCATGACATCGGTCTCCGACGACCACCGTCGCCCTGGGATCGAGCCGCTCCCGCTCCAGGATATGCGCGATCAATGCGTGCTTGTCGGCATGCATGCCGTCGAGTTCGCTCCCGTAGATCCGGTCGAAGTACTGTTGCAGCGAGAAATGGATGAGCACGCGTTCGGCGAACAGCGTCGGCTTCGACGTCGCCAGGAACAGGCGAACGCCGCCTTCGCGCAGCATCGCCAGCGCTTCGGCGACATCGGGATAGACGGTGCATTCGAGTACGCCGCCGCCCGCATAGCGTTCGCGGTAGTGCCGGAGGGCAAGCGCGAGCCGGTGCTGACGCGACGGGCCGAGCAGGCATGAAAGCGTTTCGCGCAGCGGCGGACCGATGTGGCGCGTGAGCGCCCGCTCCGGGAGGGAGGGCATCCGCAACTTCACCAGAGCGTGATTGACGCTGGCCACGAATCCGACGCGAGGGTCAGTCAGCGTGCCATCCAGATCCAGCAGGACGTTGAGATTCAAGGAGCTTCCTTCTGACGAACCACGGCGATCTGTTTGCCGTCCGCGGTAGTTGTTGTCCTGACAGCCCGCCCGCACAGGCTTATGTCTCAATCGACGAAATCCGCCAGGGCGCAGTTGAATCCGATCCGGTACGTGCCGTTCGACGCCAGGCAAAAGCACACACGGGCGAGCACCGACCTCACACGCGGCGGCTCGCCGTGAATCTCCAGATCGAGGCGATACGTCTCGCCCACTTTGAGCGGATACGACAGCGAAAGACACACTCCTGACGCCGAAATATCCACCGCCTGCGCTTGCCCGCGCCTGCCCTGGACGACGGCGAACCCGCGTACGGGTAATCGTGCCTGCCCGCGCCGCTCCGATCCGAATGGCGGCTCGAACCTCCCCGAGTCACGCATCATCGATGCCTCCCCCGTATTTCGCGCCGCGAAGAGATCTCGAAAACACGCAGTTTTTCTGCGTTGCTTCGCAGCACTGCAGTGCCGCATCTTCCGGGCATGCCCTATATTCTGATTCTATGGTATGTGCATCAATAAATCAGTCAACCGACTGAAATATCTTACTTAGTCGGCTCAATACGGCAATTGTCGACTAATTATCGTTGCAATACGGATAACCCCTAAGGATAATCTTCGCATAAAGTCAAAATTTGCATTTAAGGTATGCACGCGCGTCACTGAACTGGCGACGTCGCTGCAGTATCTGGTCGCACGAAGCGACGGCATTGATTAAACAACCTCGCGCAGCGCGCCGGCATCGTCGCCGTCGCACATGCGCAGAGACTTGCAGGGGGTCAGGGACATCGTGACTCACATCGATCGCAACAGGATCAAGCGTCTCGATGGAACGCTGCTTCTGGTGTTTCGCGAACTGGTGCGCTGCCGCCGCACGACTGCTGCGGCCGAACGCCTGGGACTGAGTCAGTCGGCAGTGAGTCACGTACTCGGCCGATTGCGCCAGCTGTTCGAGGACCCGCTCTTCATCCGTCGTCCCAATGGCCTCGAACCGACGCGGCGCGCCCTCGAAATCGCGCCGATGATCGATGATCTGATCCTGCGCGCGCAGGAGACGATGGACATCGGTCGCGGATTCGATCCGGCCACGACCTACCGGCAGTTCCGCCTTGCCGGTGCGGACTTCGACTGCACGCTGACAGCCGCGCGCATCCTGCGATCCTTCGAATGCGAGGCGCCGCATGCGCGCATCTCGTTTCGAATGCTGATGGGCGAAGAAGCGCTCGGGGCGCTCTCGCTGGACGAGATCGATCTGGCCATCGGCCGTTTCGACTGCCCGCTTCCGGAGGCGCTGTATGCGGATGCGCTGTACGAAGAGCGCTACTGCGTGATTGCCCGGCAGCGTCACCCGCGCATCCGGGGCGAGATTGATCTCGACGCCTACACCTCGGCGGGTCACGTCATCGTGACGGCCAGCGGCACCATGACGGATGTCGGCGAACGTCCGTTGCAGCAACTGGGCGTTACGCGCCGGGTCGTGGCAAGCGTGCCGCGCTTCCTGATTGCCTTCACCGTGGTCTCGCAGACCGATTCCATCGCCACCGTTCCGCTGCGGCTGGCACGCCGCTACGCGGACAGCCTGCGGCTGCAGATCCTCACCCTGCCCTTCGAATACGGCTCGCACTCGGTGATTGCACTGCGTCGCGCCCAGGCGGGTTCCGATCCGGCAATCGACTGGCTGGTGACGAAAGTGCGCGCGGCGATCCGCACGGCGCACGAGAGCGAAGAGCCCGCCCGGGTTCTCGAAAAAATCCTTCCCTGATCGGGTAGGGGGTGAGCTTGCGCTCACCGCCCTCCCACACCACCGGACGTGCG
>NZ_DAINNK010000007.1:0-96636 GCF_036735925.1 Povalibacter sp. | reverse complement strand
GCGGCGCGCTGGCTCAGCACCGATTCGAACAGCGCTTCCTTGGTGCCGAACTCGGCATACAGCGTCGCCAGCGAGCCGCCGGCCTCGCGCACGATGGCGTTGACGCTGGTCTTGGCGAAGCCTTCCTTGAGGAACATGCGCTCCGCGGCGGCGAGGAACTGCTCGCGGCGGGCAGCGAGCTGCAGTGCGCGCGTGTTGCGTGCCGTGGCGCTCATGCGTGTTCGCCGGTCGTCGATACGGCTTCCGGGGCGGCGTGCGGTGCCTTGCGGGCGCGCGACACGAGCACGAAGAACAGCGGGATGAAGACCGGGGCAATGAAGGTCGCGATCAGCATGCCGCCGAAGACGCCCGTACCCATCGACTGGCGTGCCGCGGCGCCGGCGCCCGTGGCGAGAACCAGCGGCACGACCCCGAGCACGAAGGCGAGCGAAGTCATGACGATCGGCCGGAATCTCAGGCGCGCCGCTTCCACGGCCGCATCGAACGCCGACTTGCCTTCGAGATAGGCGCGCTGCGCGAACTCCACGATCAGGATGGCGTTCTTCGCCGACAGGCCGATGAGCACGACCAGCCCGATCTGGAAGTAGATGTCGTTCTCCATGCCGCGCAGCGCCACGAAGCCGAGCCCGCCGAGCACGGCGAACGGCACCGCGAGCAGCACCGAGATCGGCAGCAGCCAGCGGCCGTACAGGCCCGCGAGAATCAGGAACACCATCACGATGGCGAAGGCAAAGGCGAACACCGACGCCGTGCCCGTGCGCTTTTCCTGATACGCCTGGCCGGTCCACGCGATCTGGTAACCCTCCGGCAGCGTGGCCTGCGCGACTTCCTCGACGGCGCGAATCGCTTCGCCCGAGCTCACGCCGGGCCGGCCGTTGCCGACCACCTTCGCCGCGATGAAGCCGTTGAAGCGTTCGAGCTGCTCCGGTCCCGTCACCTCGGTGACCTGCATGAGCGCCTTGAGCGGGATCATCGCGCCGCTGCTCTGCGAGCGGACGTAGACATTGCCCAGGTCTTCGGGATCGTTGCGGAACGGCGCCTCCGCCTGCATCTGCACGCGGAACGTGCGGCCGTAGACATTGAAGTCGTTGACATACAGCGAACCCATCGTCGACTGCAGCGCATCGAACACGTCGCTGACCGGCACGCCGAGCGCCATCGCCTTTTCGCGATCCACCTCGACGCGCAGCTGCGGCACGTTCGGCCGGAAGAACGACTTGATGTCGCGCAGGCGCGGATCGGCTTCGAGGCCCGCCTGGAATTTCTGCTGCGCTTCCGCGAGCTGCGCCGCAGTCGCACCGGTGCGCGACTGCACGTAGACCTCGAAGCCGCCGGCCGAGCCCAGCCCGCGGATCGCCGGCGGATTCAGGATGTTGATGCGCGCCTCGCGGATCGCGGACGCCTCGCCGCTGATCTGGCTGGCGAACTGCGTGGCGGTGATGTCGCGTTCGTTCCAGCGCTTGAGCGGCAGGAAGATGGTGGCGGCGCTGGTCTTGTTGCCGCCGCCGACGAAGTCCATGCCGTTGATGATGATGGCGTAGTCGAGCGCCTCCTTGTTTTCCATCATGCGCTGGAACTGCGCCGTCGCATGATCCGTGCGCTGCAGGCTGGCGCCGTCGGGAAGCTGCACGTTGCCGAGCAGGTAGCCCTGGTCTTCCGGCGGCACGAAACTGCCCGGGATGCGCCAGAACAGCAGGCCGATCAGCAGCAGCACGCCGCCGAAGATCGCGAGCGAACGGTTGCGGTGCGCGAGTGCGCGATCGACGCCCCAGAGGAAGCGGCGCGTCGTCGCGTCGAAGGCGCGATTGAACCAGCGGAACCACTTCGAATCGTGATTCGCCTCGCGCAGCAGCACGGCGCACAGCGTCGGCGTCAGCGTCAGCGCGACGAATCCCGAGATCACCACCGCGATGGCGACCGTGACGGCGAACTGGCGATAGAGCTGGCCGGCGATGCCGGTGAGGAAGGCGACCGGCACGAACACCGCGCACAGCACCAGCACGATGGCGATGATGGCGCTGGAGACTTCATGCATCGCCTCGATGGCGGCGGCGAGCGGCGACATGTTCTTCTCGCGCATCAGGCGCTCGACGTTCTCCAGCACCACGATGGCATCGTCGACCACGATGCCGATCGCCAGCACCATCGCAAACAGCGTCAGCGTATTGATCGAGAAGCCGGCGAGCCACAGCCCCGCGAACGTGCCGATCAGCGACACCGGCACCGCGATGATCGGGATCAGCGTCGCGCGCCAGGTCTGCAGGAACAGATACACGACCAGGATCACCAGCACGCCGGCCTCGGCGATGGTCTTGGTGACTTCGCTGATGGACGCTTCGACGTAGCGCGTCGGATCGAACGGTGTCAGGAATTCCACGCCCGGCGGGAAGGTGGGCTTCAGCTCCTCCATGCGCGCGCGGATCGCCTGCGCCACGTCGAGCGCATTGCCGCCCGATTGCAGGAAGGTGGCCATGCTGACGGCGGGGCTGCCGTTCAGCGTGTTGATGGTGTCGTAGGTCTGCGCGCCCAGTTCGATGCGCGCGACGTCCTTCAGACGCAGCGCGCCATCACCGGCGTCCGCGCGGATGACAATTTCGCCGAACTCTTCGGGCTGCGCCAGCCGGCCGCGCGCCGTCACCGTATAGACCAGTTCCTGCCCGGGCAGCGCGGGCTCCGCGCCGATCTTGCCGGCGGCGTACTGCGCGTTCTGCGCGCGCAGGGCGTTGGCGACGTCCGTTACCGTCACGCCGAGCTGCGCGAGCCGATCGGGCCGCAGCCAGATGCGCATCGAGTAGTCGCGCGCGCCGAGCACGGTGACGTCGGCGATGCCGGGCACGCGCTTGAGTTCGTCGACCAGCGAGATGGTGGCGAAGTTGGACAGGAACAGCGTGTCGCGGCTCTTGTCGGGCGAGACCAGCGCGATGATCAGCAGGATGTCGGACGAACGCTTCTGCACCGTCACGCCGTTGCGACGCACGTCGTCCGGCAGGCGCGGCGTGGCGAGCTGTACGCGGTTGTTGACGTTGAAGACGGCGGTGTCGACGTCGGTGCCGACATCGAAGGTCGCCGTGATCGTCAGATCGCCGGTGGAGGAGGCGGAGGAGTTGAAGTACAGCAGGTGCTCCACGCCGGACAGCTTTTCCTCGATCGGCGCGGCCACCGTCTGGGCGATGGTCTCGGCGCTGGCGCCGGGATAGCTCGCGTTGATGACGACGGTCGGCGGTGCGATCTCCGGATACTGCGCCAGCGGCAGCGTGAAACTCGCGACCAGGCCGGCAATCACGATGACGATCGCGACGACACCGGCCAGCACCGGGCGATCGATGAAGAATCGGGAGAACATGTCAGCGCGCTGCCGAGACGGTGTTCACGGACGCATCGCCGGCGGCCGTGACCGTCAGTGCGACGCCCGGATTCAGCTTCATCAGGTTGTCGACGATCACGGTGTCGCCGGGCACCAGGCCGCTGGTGATGATCCAGTCGCTGCCCGTCCATGCGCCGGTTTCGACAGGTCGCTGCGTCGCCTTGCTCTGCGCATCGACCATCCAGACGTAGCGTCCCTGACCGCCCTGTACGACGGCGGACTGCGGCACCGCGACGACGCGGCGCGTGCCGGCCGCGACACGCACGGTGGCGAACTGTCCGGGGAGGATTTCCAGCTTCGGATTCGGAAATTCGGCGCGCAGCTGCACCGTGCCGAGCTGGCGATCGACGGTGGAGCCGGCGAAGTTCAGCCGTCCGCGGGCTTCGTAAGGCTGGCCGTCGGCGAGCACCAGTTCGACCGGAATGTCGCCCGCGGCCTGCGCGTGCCGCAGGCCGGCATGTTCCGCTTCGGACAGCGCGAAGCGCACCCACACCGGATTGGTCTGCGACACCGTGGTCAGCAGACTCGATTCCGTATTGGCCGTGACGAGGCTGCCTTCCGAATGCAATGCGCGGCCGGTCACGCCGCTGATCGGCGCCGTGACCGACGTGTAGGAAAGATTGAGCTGCGCCTCGCGCACGCGCGCCTGCGCCGCATCGTAAGCGGCCTGCGCCGAGCGGGAGGAAGTCTCCGCTTCCTCCGCGACGCGCTGGCTCACCGCGGAATTCTTGTACAGCCCCGCCACCCGGTCGGCTTCGCGTCGCGACTGATCGCGCGTCGCGGTGGCCTGGTCGGCATCGGCCTTCGCCTGCGCCAGCGCGATTTCGAACGGCGCGCGCTCGATCTGGAACAGCGGTGCGCCGGCTTTCACGAACGCGCCTTCGGAATACAAACGTTTTTCGATGATTCCGGACACGCGCGCCCGGATTTCGACTTCCTTGGCGCCTTCGGTGCGGCCGACGGCTTCGAGGGTGAGCGGCACGGTGCGTTCGCTGACGGTCAGCGTCGAAACGGGTACCGGGCCGTTCGGATGCTCGTTGCCGGCCTTGCCGCAGGCGGCAAGGCTGGCGATCAGAAACAGGCAGAGGAAGGAAGCGCGCAGGCAGGAGGGGTATCGCACGGAGTGCAGCTCGACGACGGAAGAAGCGGCTTAGTGTAGCAATCGCTACACGAACAGGCAGCAGCACTTGCCGGGTCGAGACGAAGGCGGAGCCCTTGCGGGTGAAGGCCGGTGCGTACGTCTCGCCGGCATTCATCCGTTGGATGAAGGCTGATTGCGGGGAAGGCCCGGTCGTCCCGGCACCCGCGCGAAAACGGAATGACGGTCGTTTCCGCGTCGATACATTGCCCGTGTGATCCAGCGCACGCGCACGCAGCGCCTTGCTGCGATCGCGACGCGACCCGCCCGCGGCGCGACTGCGCGCGATTTCACACAGCGGCGGACGCGATGTGTGCACAGATCACCTGCGCTCTGAGCGACTCATCACAGATCCCGATCGCAATGCCGCGCCTATCCAATTTGGGGTATGCGCGCGGCCGCGTGCCTCACTAGGTTCGCGCCGCACTGCACGACGCGCTCGTGCATCCCTCGCGACAACGTTCACTTTGCAGGAGAGATCGAGTGATGAAACCGTATGAGCCCGCAGGCCGGCCCGCCCGGCTCGGCGCCGTCATTGCGCTGATACTGGTGGCAAGCCAGCTGACTGCGTGCGGCGGCAGCGACGACGATTCGCCTACGCCACCGTCGGGTACCCAGCAGCCGCCATCGCCACCGCCTCCTCCTCCTCCTCCTCCTCCTCCTCCTCCGGCGATGGTGGGTCTGACGCTGACGGGTAAAGTCACCGATGAGCCGATTCCGAATGCGGAAGTGACGGCCACCGTGGGTTCGCAGTCGTTCACCACGACGGCGGGCGCTGACGGTTCATACAGCCTCGAAATCGAAATCGAGGAAGCGAACGCGGGCGATTTCGTGACGCTGAACGCCAGGGGCGTGGGCGACCAGTCCTTCGTCGAGTTCACCTCGCTGGCCGGATCGTTCCAGACGCTGCTGTCCGCCGCGGGCGATGACGACACGCTGGAGAGCACCGAGAGTTTCGTCACCCAGATCACCAACGTCAGCACGGCGCAGGCCGTGTTCCTGCAGCAGGCGAACGGCGGTCAGGCCATCACCAGCGAAACGGCGCTCAACGCCGCAGCCTCGCGGGTCAATGCGCAGGACGTGCTGGACCTGGCTGCGGCCATCAAGCTGGCGGTCGACGATGCGGACAACCATCCGCTGCCGGCGGGCGCGACGTCGATCCTGGCGCTGGCGAGCAGCCCGGCTGCGCGTCAGGAATTCATCAACCAGGTCTACACGAACAGCCCTGGCGCCTTTGCCGCGGCGCAGGTGGCCATCGCGCAGGATCCGGAGCTGACCCAGAACGACGGCACGCTGCAGCGCCATCTCGACAACGAGGGTTTCACGACGGCGATGCTCTCGACCGATGCGCTGTTCACGTTCAACTACACCGGGCGTATCGCGCACTTCGATCTGTACGAGAACGGTACGGGCTCGGAGAGCGGCGAGACGTATGACCAGAGTTTCACGTGGGAGCTGAACGGTTCGACGATCGAAGTCACGTATGCGCAGCCCATCGTCACGGAAAGCTGGGACACGGTGACCTGCGGCGGCGTGCTCAAGCAGTACCTCGCGCAGTACTCCACGCCGGGCGCGCAGATCACGTTCCTGAGCGCGAACTCGGTGGCGATCACGCAGACCGCCACGATCGACTACCAGGATGCGGCATGTGCGTCGCTGGACGGCCCGCAGACCTCGACCGTGGCGCGCACGGTGCTGTCGATGGACAACTTCCAGGTCATCGATGTCGAAGAGCTGAAGGGCAATGCCCAGACGATCTATGTCTGGGACAGCACGCAGCAGGCGGTCATCGCCGATGTCGCGGAGATCAATGCCGACGGCACCGGTCGTGCGCTGCTCACCGGTCAGGACTTCACGTGGGAGATGAATGCCGACGGCGGTCCGGAAGAGACCGGCAAGATCTTCCACGCCGAGTTCGACGGCTGGAGCGCCGAGTACCTGTCGTTCCGCGACATCGACGCACTCGCCAGCGACATCTTCTGGGAAGTACGCGTGGGCAACGACGGTTCGGACGGCGTCTTCATGGGCGCCGGCGCATCGGTGTTCGCCGATCCCGAGTACGCCGTGGAATTCACCGCGGAAGACGTGGTGGGTCGCTTCTACCAGTTCGGCAAGGGCGACGAGACCGTGAACGATGCGCGCCTCGGCGGTTTCCGCCTGCGCTTCGACGCGGACGGCACGGGTGCCCAGGAAGTCGACTCGATCAACGCAAACAACGAGGTGGTGCTCGATGCGTCCGTGACCTTCCGCTGGAGCATCGCGGAAGGTCCGGTCGGCGTGGAAGTGGTGGTGAAGCGCACGTACGACACGGTGGCGCGGCAGTTCAACAACTGCGCAGCCAGCGCCACCTGCGTGGTGATCGACGAACGCCGCATCATTCCGATCGTAGCGAACGATGACGGCCGCGTGTACTGGCTGGAGATCCGTCACTCGGCGCCGGATGATGTGTCGACGGCGGCGGATGACACGTCCCCGACCTATCTCGTGCGCTACTACGACTACGAGCCGTTCTCCCAGGCTCCGGCCGACGTGAGCGCCAAGATCAAGGGCGGTGCGAAAGTCACGAAGCAGCGCGAGTTGCTGCGCGGCGCAAAGCAGCGCTGATCGGCGCGACTTGCGGAAGAACGGGAAGGGGCGCGCAAGCGCCCCTGTCTTGTGGGTCCTGTCTTTGATCTTCCTGTGGGGCCGGCTTTAGCCGGCCTTCGAGAGTCAGGCTGAGGCCTGACCTACAGGGAAGAAGAGGCAGTATCCTTGCACGATGAAAATCGCCAAGCCGCTGCTGCTCGTCACCACCCCCATCGGTCTCGCCTTCGGACTCTACGAGGCACATCGCCTCGCCGGCGGACTCGTGTTCCTCATGGCCGCCATGATCGCCGTGATCGGCGTGGCGATGGGCTCGGTGATCATGACGATCCGTCGCGAGCGCCGGGAAGAGGAGGAGAAAGCGCGCCGCTCGCGTGACGCAGAGGACAAGGGAACGAGCTGACCGTGCGTCAGCTCCAGAACGCCGCGACGCGTTCGACCGTCCACAGCGTCGCGATCGTGCCGATCGCATAGCTCGCCGCCAGCCTGACGTTGACGACGGAGCCCGCCATGTAGCGGCGCGCCAGCGCCATCACCGACAACGCAACGCCGACGAAGATCAACTGGCCGATCTCCACACCGACATTGAAGAACAGCAGGGCGACCGGAATGGCGCGCGGCGGCAGGCCCACCTCCGCCAGCGCGCCGGCGAAGCCGAGTCCGTGCAGCAATCCGAAAACGAACGCCACGATCCATGGCCAGCGTTCGGTCACGCCCGGTCTGCCGCGCGCCGTCATGACGACCTCGCGGGCAAGGAACACGATGCTCAGGGCGATCGACACCTCGACGGGCGGTCCCGGTACGTGAATGAAGCCCAGCGTCGCCGCCACCAGCGTGATGCTGTGCGCGACGGTGAACGCGGTGATCGTGACCAGAATCCGGCGCACGCCGCGCACGATCAGCAGCAGGGCCAGCACGAACAGCAGATGGTCGATGCCTTCGAGAATGTGCTGGATTCCCAGGACCAGGTAAGTCCCTGCGACATTCAGTGCGCCGGGTGCACTGTTCACGGTGAAGGACGTGCGCGACGGCGTCAGTCGTTCCACCTGCGTGGATCCATCGAGCCGGATCACACGCACCAGCACCTCCGCCTGCGTTCCCTGCAGTCCGTCGATCCGGATGTCGCGCCCGGCGAGGCCGTGGAGCGTCCGCACCTGCCAGCGTTCCAGCAGGGCGCCACGGATCAGCTCGCGTCGCGGTTCGGAAGCATTACTCGTATCGGATGGCAGATGCACCGTCAGTGCGAGACGTGCATCGCCGAGCGTGGGCACTTTCCAGACGGCCGCATAGTCGCCCGCGCCGAGTTCGGTCAGTTCGAGATAGGCGGGACGGAACACATCCGCATGAGCCTGCCCGACGCAGGCCGCGAGCAGCAGGAGCGCCAGGCGCAGCACGGTTCGCACGTCAGTTCCCGGGCGTTGCCGCATCGGCGAGCCGCTGCCGCTGCGGCAGATCGACGCGAACGGAATACCGCTCGCGCATTGCCCGATAGCCGCGCTCATCGGACAGCCGGCGCTGTTCGTCGCTCCAGTCGCGCGCCAGGACATCGCGCACCTCGTCGAACGATGCCGGCAACGCCGGCTGCTTCGCCGTGATGAGCACCAGATGCAGGCCGTAGCTCGAGCGCAGCGGTCCGTGCCACGTATCCAGTGCGAGCGGTTGCAATTGCGCAGTGAAGTCTGCGCCGATCGTGCGGTCGATCTCCGCGGTATCGGTGTCCTCGAAGCGTACCGGCAGCAGCGTAGCGTCGCCGTGCGCGGCGCTTTCTGCGCCGGTCGAACGGGTCAGCGTCTGCAGTACCTCGCGCGCATGTCGTTGCGCGTCGGGATGCCGGCGAAGATCGATGAAGACCTGCGTGAAGCTGTAGCGGGGCAGCGTGCGATAGCGATCCGGGTTCGCCGACAGATAGGCCTGCAACTGCGCCTCGGTCGGCGCAGTCATTTCGTCGCTCTCCATCAGGAACTGCATTTTCTGCTGCACCCGCCGCCGGATCACGACATCGTCCGCGTCGAGCCCGAGCGCCACGCCTTCGCGATACATCACCTCGTCGCGCACGTGGCGGTCGATCAGGTGCTGCAGCTCGGCGGCGGAGGGCGGGCGTTGCCAGGTGCGCTCGAAGGTGGCGACGAGGTTTTCCACCTGCGCGGCCGAAACGACGATCCCGTCGCGGGGCGCGGGGCCCGTCGATACCCAGCCGTACAACGCGAAGGCACACACCGCCAGCAGCAGGAAATGCAGCAGCGGCTCGCGCAGCCACCGCTTCACGGCGTGTACCAGATGGGCGAGGTGAACGCGCGCTCCTGCGTGATCACCGGCACCTTCGGATCGATCTTCACCCTGAAGTACGCCGCGTCATACGCGGTCCAGCGGGGCGTCGGAATTTCCAGAACGCGCGCGTAGTAGAAAGCCCGCAGCGATGGATCGAACTGCGGATCGGTCCACACGACGATCAGTTCCGGATCGCCGATCGAATTGCTCCAGCTCGCGGTGGCGAGATCCACGGTATTGCCGACGGGCGGCACTCTGCCGGCGGCATCCGGCTTGCGCCGGTCGGCATCGCCCCAGACCACATCGAAGATCCTCTCCTGCAGCTGTCCGTTCCGGTCGAGCCAGCCCTTGATCACCTGGATGCGATCGAGATTGCCGCCGAGCGGATCCTTGGCCGCGGCCAGCAGGAAGGTCGGCGACTTGCCCGGCGGCGCCTTCGGCAGGTCCGCGCCCATCGGCACGCCCTTGGTGTAGCCCATGATGGCGGGATTGCGCGAACGCGCATCGAAGGGCACGAAGTCGTAACCGCCGAAGAAGCGCACGACCATGCGCGGACCGCTCGTCGCATAGGTCTCGCGGCGTTTCATGGCATCCCAGATCGAGGCGCGCGTGTTCTCGAGCGCCCACACGCCGGTGTAGCCGGCCGCGGTCATCTCCCAGCCCTTCACCACGCGATCGCCGAATTTCATCGCGTCTTCGTTCCAGCGATCGTCCCGCGGCTCGGAGGCGACGAACTTGCCGTAGAAATTGTCTTCCTCGGCGGCGGTGAGTCCATTGTGAGTGTCGGTGCCTGCGGCCATGCCGTACTTGAAGGGATTGGCGCCGAGATCCTGTTCCGCCTTCAGTCCGTCCTTGAGCGCCTGGCGCAGGTACTCGTGCTCGATCATGCCGGGCTTCTTGGGCACGAGATTGAGATTGCCGCGATCCCACAGTTCGTAGCCGACCGCGAACTCGTCGGTGGTCGACAGCGACGGATGCGACTCGCTCTGGCCCTTCATCTGGATCGCCTCGAACAGCGGTTCCCAGGGCTGCCGTAGCTCCGCCCACTCCCTGGTCATGGGCCCGCCGAGAAAGGTCTGCAGCTCGAACATGCGGCCGTTCGAGAGGTTGCCGTTGTGCGGAATCGCCAGCAGCCGGCCGCCGGTGGTCTTTTCCCAGTCGGCCATCCATTTCCACAGATCCTCGGGATTCTCGCTGGCGAAGGTCGTCACCGGCAGCACCTTGTCCGCCAGGTCCTTGCCATCGCGGTAGATGACGTTGCGATGCAGGTTGTTGCCGCCGCCGGCGTTGGACGTCCACTCGAAGGCGATGAACGCGGTGAACCGGCCGGGATCGTTGAACTTCTCCATGATGGCGGTGCTGCGACTCCAGATGCTGGTCGCGAATTTGGGATCGGTGAGCGGCGGCGGCAGCTTCTTGTTGGACTGGGCCGCGATCAGTTCGAACATGGCTTTCGCCGCACCGTCCGGTCCCGAATTCATCATGTCGCGCCAGCGTCGCAGCGTGCTGTCGGCCATCAGCTCGGGATTGCCGGTCTTCAATTCGCTGATCGTTCCCATGCCGTCGGAGTGATCGGTGATCGCGACCCAGTCCAGCGGGCGCGACAACCGGACCGGCTGGCCGCTGGTGGCGACCACTTCTTCGCCGCGTGCGAATCGCAATGCGTCTTCCGGGGTCAGGGTCGCGCCCGACATCCCCGCGTCGGCGGACCAGCTCGTGTGAACGTGCTCATCGCCCCAGAGTGGCCTGGATGGCAGTTGCCTGCCGGCATAGGGCGAATAGCCCGGCTTCTTGTAGAAGCGGGCGGCATCCGCCGGCCGCACTTCGCCGATATCGGACGACACGGCGACCTGGGCGTCGGCAATGCCTGTCCAGACACAGCAGCTGCCGATAGTCAGAATCCATACACGACCGAGGTTCCGCATGCCGCGCTCCGCTGATTTCCTGCTGATTGTTGCAATCGCGCGGTCGCAGGGCCGCGTGGCCGAAGGCTGAACCCCAAGGCCCGCTGGCTGATATCCGTAGTAAGGGAAAGGGCCGGCCAGGCCGGCTAGCGCTTCTCGATCACCATGCTCTGGATCGCGCGGCCGAAGTAGCCGCGTTCGTCGCCGAGTTTCGCGAACGCCAGGCCGGCGCCCAGATCGCCGAGCCAGGTCTGCGCATCCAGCAGGATCCATTCGCCGACCGGCATGCGGGCGAGGCTGATCGTCAGGTCCGCGTTGATGAAGGTCCAGGCGTTGAAATCCAGCACCGAGGACACGCCGTTGCAGAAGTCGCTGGCCATCGCGGCGCGCATCAGCGGCGAAAGCGGTACGCCGGCGACCACCGGCCGGTCCGCGCGGAACCAGATGGCGCCCGGTCCAGGCTGACGGAAGCCGCCGCGCACCATGCGCAGCGACATGCCGTGAATGAAGGCCTCGTGGTTGCCGCCGAGCAGGTCGGTCGGTGCGGTGCCGGCCTCCGGTCCGGGCAGCTCGATGCGTTCGTATCCCAGGTGCTCCGGCAATGGCGGTTCGTCGGCGCGGATCTTCAGGACGCTCGCGCGCGTCACTTCGACGCCGCCGGCGAGCAGCGAGATGGCGCACAACTGGATCTTGCGGCCTTCGCGTACGACTTCGCTGCGGATCTGCAGCGGCGCGATCGGCACCGGCCGCAGCAGGTCGATCGTGATGCGTGCGACGCGCATCGGCTCGCGCGTCGCGATGTTCTCCGCCGCCCACGCGACCAGCGAGGCCGGCGCGCCGCCGTGCTGCATGTCCGGACTCCACGGTCCCGCGGCGGAAGGATCGGTATGGGCGAGGCCGTCGTCGATGCGATAGAGCGGGTTCATGCGTCGTCAGTGCCGGATGTCGATGAGTCGAGTATGAGCGAAAGCGCGCCGATTCAGGGGCGCCGGCGTGCGTCGATTCCGACACTGCATCCGCGGAGACGACGGCGGGCGCGGAACGGATCGGGCCTTCAGGGATTGATAGGGCAGGCAACCGTCGACGGAGAACTGACCATGCGCCCGATCCTCATCGCTTCCCTGTTCGTATGCGCTGCAGCCTGCAGTCGCCAATCGCCCGACACCATGACCAACGAGCCGGCTGCCCCGCCGCCTGCAGCGCAAACCCCGACGCCCGCGCAAGAGCAATCGGCCGTGGGCGCGGTCGCCGAGCTGAAAGCAACCCAGGGCAACGGTGTTTCCGGCACCCTGATGCTCTCGCCCATGGACGACGGCATTCACATCAACGGGTCGATCAAGGGACTGACGCCGGGTTCGACTCACGGTTTCCACGTCCACGAGAACGGCGACTGCAGTGCGCCCGATGCGAGCAGTGCCGGCGCTCACTTCAATCCCACCCAGCAGCCGCACGGCGATCCTGCCGGCGCCAGTCATCATCTCGGCGACATTCCGAATGTGACGGCCGATGGCGAAGGCGCCGCCGAAGTGGACATCCATGTCTCCGGCTTGACGCTGCGTACGGGTCAGGCCGACGATGTCGTCGGCAAGTCGATCATCGTTCACGAGAAGGCGGACGACTACACCTCGCAGCCATCCGGCGATTCCGGCAATCGCATCGCCTGCGGGATCATCAAATAACCAGCAAGGACTTCAGTACGCATGCTGTCTGCATTCATGGCGTTCCTGCATCACGCGGCGGCATTCGTCCTGTTCGGCGCCCTGATGGTCGAGATGGTCCTGACGCGCGGCGAACTCGACATGAACTCCGCGCGTTCGCTGATGCGCATGGATGCGGCCTACGGCATCTCGGCGCTGGTGCTGCTGGTGGTCGGGTTCGGTCGGGTGTTCCACACCGAAAAGGGCGCTGCCTATTACTTCGGCAGCGCGCCTTTTCTGATCAAGCTGTCGCTGTTCGTCATCGCGGGCCTGCTGTCGATCCAGCCGACCCGCGAGTTCCTGTCCTGGCGCAAGGCCGTGCGCGAGCAGCGCCTGCCGGATTTCAGCGGCGCGAAGCGCCGCTCGATCCGCACGGTCATCCATGTCCAGCTGCTGCTGATGATCGTCATCATGCTGTGTGCGGCGCTGATGGCGCGCGGCATCGGCTTCATCGGTTGATCGTGCAGGCTCGTCCAGGCTGATTCGCTGCGCGCCCGTCCTGCTGGCGTTCAGCATGAGGTTGCGAGACTGAAGCGGCTGCTTGCTATATTGATCGCCGTGGGTCGTCTCCCGCGACGCATACAACGAAGGGGCTGAACATGAAGAACGGATCGATCGGCGCGACCGGCATCGTCCTCCTGGCATCGCTGTTTGCATCCTTTACCGCCGCGGCTGCGGAGCGAGGGTTCTACATCGGCGGGTTCTACGGGCAGACGAAAACCAGCCTCGATGCGGAGCCGTTCGGCCAGATTGCGTTCAACGTCTACGACTCGTTCTTCTTCACCCCCGAAACGTCCAGCTTCACGCTGGACGAGAAGGATTCCGGCTACGGCTTCCTCGGCGGTTATCGCTGGCTGAGGAATCTGGCGTTCGAAGCGGGGTATGTCGACCTCGGCAAGTACCGGTATCGGGACCAGAGTACGGGGTTCTTTTCCGATCCCGACAGCGAAGACACGTTCGATGCGGCACTGGGCCAGACGCTGAATGTCGAGGAATCGGGAATCATGCTCTCGGCGCTGGGCATCCTGCCGCTGAGCTATCGCACCGAACTCTACGCGCGGGGCGGCGTGCTGTTCTCCTCCAGCGAGATTTCCGGATCCGTCTACGATGAGGTCGACCGCGTGAATCTCGGTTCCGACTCGGATTCGGACGTCGACTGGATCGTGGGCGTCGGCGCCAGTTTCACCGTTGCAGAGATCTATGCGCTGCGACTCGAATACCAGCGCATCTTCGACCTGGGCAACAAGGATCTCTGGGGCGAATCGGATGTGGACGTGGTGAGCCTGGGCTTCACCGTGACCTTCTGAATTCCTGAATCTTCCTGTAGGTCAGGCTTCAGCCTGACTCCTTAAGAAGGCCGGCTGAAGCCGGCCCCACAGGCGGAAACCACGACCTCCACCGGCCGGTGTCCGCCGATCTCCGCACACAGTTGCTGCGGATGACGCAGCCGCCAGATCGCCAGATCCGCCCGCATCCCCACGCGCAGCACGCCGCGATCGTGCGACAGCCCCAGCGCCTTCGCTGCATGGCGCGTCACGCCGTGCAGTACTTCCGTCGGCGTCATGCGGAACAGCACGCAGGCCATGTTCATCGCCGTGAGCAGCGATGCCATGGGCGCGGTGCCGGGATTGCAGTCGCTCGACACGGCCATCGCAACACCGAGCGCGCGCATGCGTTCGATCGGCGGCAACTGTTTCTCGCGCAGGAAATAGAACGCGCCGGGCAAGAGTCCCGCGACGACGCCGGCTTGCGCCATGCGTTCGATGGATTCGTCCGAGCTGTATTCCAGGTGGTCCGCCGACAGCGCGCGATGATGCGCGGCCAGTGCACCGCCGCCGCAATCGCTGAGCTGGTCGGCGTGCAGGCGCAGCGGCAGTCCCAACTGCGCAGCGCGCGAAAAGATCTGCTCAGTCTGTTCGCGCGTGAACGCGATGCGTTCGTGATAGGCATCGACGGCGTCCGCGAGTCCGGCACCGGCCATGGCGGGAAGCATTTCTTCCGTAACGAGGCGCACGTATTCATCCTGTCGACCGGCGTACTCCGGCGGCAGCGCATGCGCGCCGAGGAAGGTGTTGACGACGGAAATGCCGAGCCGCTCGCCCAGCAGCCGGCCGACCTGCAGCATCTTCAGTTCGTTGTCGACGTCGAGGCCGTAGCCGGATTTGATCTCGAGCGTCGTCACGCCTTCGCGCGCGAAGCTCTCCGCCCGCGGCAGCGAATCGGCGAAGAGCTGGTCGACGTCCGCCGCGCGCGTGGCACGCATGGTCGAGACGATGCCGCCGCCGGCGCGTGCGATCTCTTCGTACGTGGCGCCGCGCAGTCGTGCTTCGAATTCACTGGCCCGATCGCCGGCGTGCACGAGATGCGTGTGACATTCGATCAGACCGGGCGTCATCCACAATCCTTCGCCCGGCGAGATGGTCGCGGCCGACCATCGCAGCCGATCCAGCTCGGCACGCGTTCCGAGCCACGCGATGCGACCGTCGCGGATCGCCAGCGCGCCATCGTCGATGTGGCCGATGCTGTCGGTCGCGGCATCCATGGTCGCGAGATCGATCCCGATCCACACGCGATCCCAGACATGCAGTGGCTCGGCGGGCGCGCTCATGAGGCCGAGCATATACTTTCGGCATGCTGCCACGAACGCACTTTCGCTTCGCGCAGGCGAGGCTTGCCGAAGGCTGGCGGGAGAATGTCGTCATCGGTATCGGCGCAGACGGCAACATCGTTGCGCTGCAGCCCGGCGATACGACGACTGAAGCGATCGCAGTGGCCGGCGCCGCATTGCCCGGCATGCCGAATGGTCACAGTCATGCCTTCCAGCGGGCGATGGCGGGGCTCGCCGAGTGTCGCACCGGCGATCACGACAGTTTCTGGACCTGGCGCGAAACCATGTACGAACTCGCGCGCCGCATGACGCCGGAACATCTCAACGCCATTGCCGCGCAGCTGTATGCGGAGATGCTGAAGGCCGGGTATACGACGGTCTGCGAATTTCACTACCTGCATCATCGGCCGGATGGTTCTCCCTACGCCGAGCGCGGCGTCATGGCGCATGCCGTGATCGATGCAGCCGTCGCCGCCGGCATCGGCCTGACCCTGCTGCCCACTCTGTACTGCACGTCCGATTTCGGCGCCGCGCCACCGACGGCGCGGCAGCGCCAGTTCGTTCTCGATGCGCCGCAGTTCCTGCAACTGTTCGATGCGTTGTGTGCAAGACCGCGCGACGCTGCGCAGATCACCGTCGGCGTGGCATTTCACAGCCTGCGGGCCGTGCCGCCGGAACGATTGCGCGAAGTGCTGGATGCGCTGTCGTCGCGACCCGCGTGTCCGATACACCTCCATATCGCCGAACAGGAACGGGAAGTGAGCGAGTGCCTGCGCCATCGCGGCCGGCGCCCCATCGAGTGGCTGCTCGAACAGGCGCCAGTCGACGAGCGCTGGTGCCTCGTACATGCAACGCATGCGACCCATACGGAGCAGGACGCCATCGCACGCAGCCGCGCGAGCGTCGTGTTGTGCCCGACGACCGAGGCGAACCTGGGCGATGGCATCTTCGACCTGCCGCGCTTCCTCGATGCGCAGGGCGTGATGGCCATCGGCTCCGACAGTCACATCTCCGTCTCGCCGGTGGAAGAACTGCGCTGGCTCGAATACCAGTCGCGCCTGCTGCGATGCGAACGCAATGTCCTGGCCGATGACGAAACTTCCACGGGCGCGCGCCTGTGGGATCTCGCCTGCAGCGGCGGCGCACAAGCCTGTGGCCGTAATGTCGGCTCGCTGCGCCTTGGCGCCCGCGCCGACATCGTCGTCCTCGATCTCGATTCGCCGGCGCTGTTCGCCCGCACCGGCGATGCCATCCTCGACACGTTCCTCTTCTCCGGCCAACCCAATCCCATCCGCGACGTCATGGCCGGCGGCCGCTGGGTCGTGCAGGACGGCCGTCACTTCGCCGAGGACACCATCGCTGCCGGCTATCGGCGTGCGGTGCTGGCATTGAAGGATTAGGAGATTGGTACGCAAAGGGCGCAAGGAAGAACGCAAAAGGCGCAAGCAAGAGACTGATGGATGTCGGAAGGAATGAAGGCGGAGATTCCCCTCCTTGAAAGAATCTTTTGTGCTTTTTTGCGTTCTTCCTTGCGCCCTTTGCGTACCAATCCGACTCTCCCTTGCCATACAACCCGCACCGCAGGAACATCGGCTGACACCGTAGCGTCGAGGATCGGCATCATGAATGCGCGGAGTCTGCCAGCGTCGGATCGGTTTCCGGGAGCGCGGCCGGTACGCGCGCCGCGGGGTACGCAGAAGTCCGCGCGCAGCTGGCTCACGGAAGCGCCGCTGCGGATGCTGATGAACAACCTCGATCCCGAGGTGGCGGAGAATCCCGACGAACTCGTCGTCTACGGCGGCATCGGCCGCGCGGCGCGCAACTGGGAATGTTTCGATCGCATCGTCGAGACGCTGCGTGCGCTGAAATCCGATGAAACGCTGCTGATCCAGTCGGGCAAACCGGTGGGCGTGTTTCGCACGCACGAGGATGCGCCGCGCGTGCTGCTCGCGAATTCGAACCTCGTGCCGAAGTGGGCGACGTGGGAACACTTCAACGAACTCGACCGGCGCGGGCTGATGATGTTCGGGCAGATGACGGCCGGATCGTGGATCTACATCGGCAGCCAGGGCATCGTGCAGGGCACGCACGAGACGTTCGTCGAAATGGGCCGGCGGCATTTCGACGGCAATCTCCGCGGCAAGTGGATTCTCACCGCGGGACTCGGCGGCATGGGCGGGGCGCAGCCGCTGGCGGCAACGATGGCGGGCGCGAGCATCCTGTGCATCGAGTGCCAGCAGAGCCGCATCCAGAAGCGGCTCGATACGCGCTATCTCGATGTGCAGGCACCGAACGTCGAGGCCGCGTTGCAGATTCTCGCCAATGCCGAACTCACCGGCGATCCCGTGTCGGTCGGTGTGCTGGGCAACGCGGCCGAGATCGTTCCCGATCTGCTGCGTCGCGACGTGCGTCCGCATGCGGTCACCGACCAGACCTCGGCGCACGATCTGGTCAATGGCTACCTGCCGCTCGGCTGGACGGTCGACAGATGGATCGACCTGCGTGCGCGCGATCCGGACACCGTGGTCGCCGCCGCGCGTGCGTCGGCGGCGGAGCATGTGAAGGCCATGCTCGGCTATCACCGGCGCGGCATTCCGGTCTTCGACTACGGCAACAACATCCGCCAGGTTGCTCTCGATGCGGGCGTGGCGAACGCCTTCGATTTTCCCGGTTTCGTGCCCGCGTACATCCGGCCGCTGTTCTGTCGCGGTGTCGGGCCGTTCCGTTGGGTTGCATTGTCCGGCGATCCCGAGGACATCCATCGCACCGATGCGAAAGTGAAGGAACTGATTCCCGACGATCCGCATCTGCATCGCTGGCTCGACATGGCGCGCGAACGTATCCGGTTCCAGGGACTGCCGGCGCGCATCTGCTGGGTCGGGCTCGGGCAGCGCCATCGCCTGGGGCTCGCCTTCAACGAGATGGTGGCGTCGGGCGAACTCAAGGCGCCGATCGTCATCGGCCGCGATCATCTCGACTCCGGTTCGGTCGCGAGCCCGAACCGCGAGACCGAGAGCATGAAGGACGGTTCGGATGCGGTGTCCGACTGGCCGTTGCTCAATGCACTGCTCAATACCGCGAGCGGCGCGACCTGGGTATCGCTGCACCACGGCGGCGGCGTGGGTATGGGCTACTCGCAGCACGCCGGCGTCGTCATCGTGTGCGATGGCAGCGAAGCTGCCGCGCGTCGCATCGAGCGCGTGCTCTGGAACGATCCCGCCACCGGCGTCGCACGGCATGCCGATGCGGGATACGAGGAAGCAGTCGCGTGCGCGCGCGAGAACGGATTGAACCTGCCGATGATCGGGGATTGAAGGGAAGAAGATTTCACACGGAGATCACGGAGACCACGGAGCAGAGATCAAGAAGGAAGAATTTCCACGGGGGAGGAATGGGAACACGGGGAACACGGGGAAAGAAAATTTCTGTTCCGAGACTCCGTGCTCCCCATGTTCCCTTTCTTTCCCCCCGTGGAAACTCCTCTTCTTCTTTGCCTTGATCTCCGTGTCCTCCGTGATCTCCGTGTGCGAAAGGAGACGATCTTGATGCAGTCCTACCGTTTCCATCGCGGTCCGCAGCCGCTGCTGATCAGTGTTCCCCACGCCGGCACCTCGGTGCCCGAGGAAATCGCGCAGCGCTTCACGGCGGCGGGACGTGCGTTGCCGGATACGGACTGGTACGTCGACCGGCTGTACGACTTTGCCGCCGGGCTGGGCGCGTCCATCGTCACCGCGACGTATTCCCGCTACGTGGTCGATCTGAATCGCTCGCCCGATTCCGCGGCCTTGTATGTCGCCAGTCCGACGTCACCCGTGTGCGCGCTGCAGACGTTCGACGGCGAATCCATCTACCGTTCCGGGGCAGAGCCCGACGCGGCGGAAGTCGCGGATCGCATCGAGCGTTACTGGCATCCCTATCACCAGTGCATCGCCGAGGAGCTGTGGCGCATCCGCTCCGAGCACGGTCACGCGCTGTTGTGGGATGCGCATTCGATCGCCAGCCGCGTGCCTGAGCTGTTCGACGGCGAGTTGCCGGAGTTCAACTTCGGTACCCGCGATCACGCGGCGTGCCCGGAGCACGTCTCGCAGGCACTGCTGCATTCGATCCTCGAGGAGGGCCAGCATTCGGCAGTGCTCAACGGACGTTTCAAGGGCGGCTATGTCACGCTGGCGTACGGTCGTCCCGCCGATCGCATCTGGGCCATGCAGCTCGAACTCGCGCAGCGGACCTACATGGACGAGCCCGTCCGCGCCTGGGAGCCCGGCCGCGCCGCGGCTGCGGCCGCGCGCATCAGCAGCCTGCTGGAGCGATTCATGAAGCTCGCGAGCGACTGACGCCGCTCACGATAGTGCTCGCGCAGCGCCGGATGTGCGTTCGCACACCCGGTGCCGTGCCGCCCCGATCGGACTTTCCACTGTTGACGACGCAACCTGCTTGACCGAAAAATCCCCCTCGGATCCGGCGCCCGGCCGGATCCCGCGCGATCGGGCGCAAGGGGGACTCATGAATGCCGATCTCCTGGACATGTTCAATGCCACGCTGGGCGGCCCGCTGATCCGGCAGCTCGGCAGTTATCTCGGCGAATCGGAGGACACGACGCGGGCGGCGGTACGCGTCGCCGGTCCCGCGCTGCTGGCTGGAGTGATGCAGCGCACCGCCTCGCCGGCCGGTGTGGGCGAGATCTTCCGCGTCGTCACCAGCGACACCGTCGATCCCGGACTGGCCGGAAAGCTTGCCGGGATGTTTGCGAACCGCGGGACGCTGGGCTCGTTGCTGGCCAGCGGCGAATCGCTGAGCGGCCTGGTATTCGGGCCGCGCACCGCGGCGGTCTCGAATGCGATCGCCGACACCAGCGGCGTGCGGCCCAACTCGGCGCTGACCCTGCTGTCGCTGGGGGCGCCGCTGCTGTTCGGCATGCTCAGGAAGTTCGTGGCGAACAACGATCTCGACGCTTCGGCGCTGGCCTCGCTGCTCGCACGCCAGAAGAGTTCGCTGGCACGCGGCGGACTGGATGACCGTATCGCGGGCGCGCTCGGCATCGGCAGTCTCGATACCTGGCTCGGGTCGTTGCCGGGCCGGACCGCGGCCGGTACGGCAACGCTGCAGAAGACGCGCGACAAGGGCTGGCTGCCTTGGGCCATCGCGGCCGGCATCGCGGTATTCGGCGTCCTGTTCTTCGTCAGTCGCACGGCCGAGCATCAGGAGGCGCCCGGCGGGGCAGTGCAGATCGCCGAAGTTCCCGGCGACTCCGAACGGCTGCGCGTCGCGACCGCCGATTCTGCGCAGGTCTATTTCGACAGCGGCGACGCCAGCATCGACGCCGAAGATCGCCAGCGCATCGCGAATGTGGCGAGCAGCGCGCGGGATTCCGAGCGTGCAGTGGGCATCACGGGCTACACGGATCGCACGGGCGATCAGGACCAGAATCTGGAACTCGCCAGGAATCGTGCACAGGCCGTGCGCCAGGCGCTGGTCAGCGAAGGCGTGAGCGAGGATCGCATCGTCATGGATCCGCCGCGCTCCGTCACCGGCTCCGGCACGGACGAAGAGGCGCGTCGCGTCGATATCGACATGCGGTGAGAGGAGAAGAGGATTTCACACGGAGATCACGGAGATCACGGAGATCACGGAGAGCACAGAGGCAAGAGGAAGAAGAATTTCCACGGGGGGAAGAAAGGGAACACGGGGAACACGGGGTCTCGGAGCAGAAATTTTCTTTCCCCGTGCTCCCTGTGTTCCCTTTCTTCCCCCCGTGGAAACTTCTTCTTCTCTTCTCCGTGGCCTCCGTGACCTCCGTGTGAAACCTCTTCACCCCGCGTTCGCAGGAATGGCGAAACTGAAAGTCGCGCCGCAGCCCGGTTCGCTGCGGGCCCAGATGCGCCCGCCGTGCCGCGCGACGATGCGGTGGGCGATGGCCAGGCCCACGCCGGTCCCGGGATACTTCGTATCGGAGTGCAGGCGCTGGAAGACGCCGAAGAGCTTGTCCGCGTACTGCATGTCGAAGCCGATGCCGTTGTCGGTCACGGAATAGACCACCTCGCCGCCGCTGACCTGTGCGTCGATGCTGATCTGCGGCGAGTCGACGCCCGTCGTGTACTTGACGGCGTTGTCGATCAGATTCAGCCACACCAGGTGCAGAAGACCGCGATCGCCATGCACCGGCGGCAGCGGCCGCGCGTCGATCGCCGGCGGCGGGGTATCGCGGCCTTCCATGGTGTCGTCGATGACCTTGCTGACCATGGACGTCATGTCGACCGGTTCGAGCTGCAGCGTCTGGCGGCCGAGGCGCGAGAATTCGAGCAGATCGTCGATCAGCCGGGCCATGCGTTCGCAGGCCGTGCAGATGGTGCGCAGGAAGCGGTTGCCCTCGGCGTCGAAACGCGATCCGTAGTCCTGTTCCAGCAGTCGGGCATAACCGTTGATGGCACGCAGCGGCGCGCGCAGATCGTGCGAGACGGAGTAGCAGAAGCTTTCCAGTTCCTGGTTGCTCGATTGCAGCAGCTGCGCCTGGCGGATGAGTTCCTCGTTGAGCGCGACGATGCGGCGCTCCGCGGCCTTCTGTTCGGTGATGTCGAGCGAGATGCCGAGCAGCAGGATGGGGCGATCGTTTTCGTCGCGGATCGGTACCTTGAACGTGTGCAGGACGCGGCGGCCATGGCTGACGGAGTCGATCTCTTCTTCGGGGATGTCGATGACGTCGCCCTGCGCGAGCGTCTCGCGATCCTTGTCGATGAAGTGTTCCGCCTGATCGGGCGGAAAGAGATCCCGGTCGGTCTTGCCGAGCAGATGTTCGCGTTGCATGCCCAGCAGCGATTCGCCGCGGCGGTTGATGCGCACGAACCGCAGATCCTTCGCATCCTTGGCGAACACCATGGCCGGAATGTTTTCCAGCAACGATTCGAGCAGCTGGTTGGCCGCCTCCAGATTGCGTTCCGCCGCCTTGCGCTCGTGGAAGTGGCGACGGATTCCCCACAGCAGCAGACCGAGCACGGCCAGCATGGACGATGCTGCGACGACCAGGGTCACGGGGACCCAGAACCGGTACGTCCGCGCGGCGGCGATGTCGCGCTCGTACAGCGCCTGTTCGCTCTGCTGTGCGGCGCCGAGCAGCGATCGCACGTGCGCCGAGCCCTCGCGCATCTGCGACAGGGCCGCCGCCGTCGCCGGTGCGTCGATCGCCTGCATCGCGACGACCTGGACACGGATCGCGTCGACGAGTTCGCGGGCGTTCGCCTGCCGGTCCGCCGATGCTTCCGGTATGCGCTGCAGCAACCGGTCGCTCAGGGTCGCGAGCGACTCGGCGGCTTCATTCCGCTCGTCGAGGAAAGCCCGGTCGCCCGTGCCGAGCCATCCGTACTGGCCTTCCATGAATTCGCCGAAGGAAGCACGCAGGCTGGCGACGCGAGTGACGCTCTCCATCGAGCGGCGCGCCTGCCGGGCCGAGTCGACGAAACCGGCGGCGGACATCCACGCCCCGCTGAGCGTGCCGAGGAGAAACAGGGCGCCGGCAATGAAGCCGGCCAGCATCTTGCGTTCGGTCAACCATTGATTTGCCGCCATGCGCGGACAGTAAAGTCATTCAGCGCAGCGCGTCAAAGCGCGTGCGCAATTGCGCGACGCACGTCCCGTCGCGTCGCATGGCACGTAAGGGCCGGATGCACCTAAGACCACGTCACAGTCGCCGGGAGCGACTACTACTCTGCCGTCAACGAGCCGACACGCGCGCGGATCCGGAACGGGTTGCCGGAACGAACGGACGGGGAGTCAAGCGATGGAGAAGGGCGTAGTCATTGGCGGCATCCTGATCTCGGCCAGCTTCCTGCTGGCGACCCTGCTGAACCACTCCGCCGGCGACCGGTTCCTGGCTGCCGCCGATGCCCAGTCAGGCACCGCTGCGGTGTTGACCGGGCAACAGGACGCCGCCTCGCCCTCGAACCATTCCGCACCCGTGCTGGACAATCCCGGTTTCTATCTGGGAGAGGCCGCGCTCTCGCCGTCGGAACGGGCCGGCCGCGAGATCTGGTACAAGGCCACCGCCGGCAACGCGCGCTTTCACACCTATACGTTCCAGCAGCGCATCGGCGTCCTCATCGACTGGTACCGCGTGCTGCGCAGCGACGAGCGCGACGATCGCTTTGCGGCCTGGGGCATCATCAACGATCCCGGTTGTTGCGTTCCCGGCAGCAAGGACTGTCCGGCAAGGTCGCAGGAAGAAACCTTCGGGTTCGACTGGTGCCCGGGCGACGAGCAACTGCTGAAGTCCGTCGGCCGCAACGACTATCGCGATCCGGCGTGCGATTTCCGGGATGCGGCCGTCGATGCCGGCGACGTCCATTCCGCGACGAAGGATCAGCGCCAGTCGTCCTGTGATCTGGCGTTCGGCACGTCGACGGGCGCACTCGGCATCCGCAAGTTCCCCAATCCGCGTTTCGATCGCAAGCGCTGGCTCGAAGTGAACGGCACGCTCGCGAACTGGGAGGGTTACGGCCGCAAGCTGTCGACCGACCGCGCCAACAGCGATTCGAACGTCAGCCGGCTCGCGGACGGATCGATCGAACCGCCGTTCCTCATCGGCATTTCCTGCGGCTCCTGTCACATCGCCTTCGATCCGCTGAATCCGCCGGACGATCCCGCGCATCCGCAGTGGGTCAATCTGAAAGGCGCCGTCGGCAACCAGTACACGCGCATCTCGGAAATCCTCAGCTCCGGCATGACGGCGTCGGCGCTGGAATTCCAGGTGTTCTCGCACGCCCGTCCCGGCACGTCCGACACGTCCGCGGTGCCGACGGACCAGATCAACAATCCGGGCACCATCAACGCCCTCATCAACATCCATCAGCGGCCGACGTTCCAGAACGAGGTCGTGAACAAGTGGCGCAAGGTCGGCGAGTGTCCTGCCGGCGCGAAGGAGCCGTGCTGGTGCGAGCCCGGCCGCGATGGAAAGTGCTGGCTGCGCAGCACGCGGACGGAGACCGTGCATCACATCCTCAAGGGCGGCGAGGATTCGATCGGCGCGCTGGAAGCCATCCAGCGCGTGTACTTCAACATCGGTTCCTGCTCCGAGCAGTGCTGGGTGAATCATCTGACCGATCTGCGCCAGATCGATCCGCAGCAGCGCAACTTCGGCCAGTCGCCCTTCGACATCGGCCAGTGCCGGCGCGACTGTCCGAACTTCCGCGCCATCGAGGACCGGCTGCAGGACCTCATGAACTTCCTCACCTCCGCGGAAACGCATGCGACGGATCTGCAGGTGGCGCGCGAGAACGAGCTGAAAAAGAAAAGGCCCGGCGCAACCTACGACGCCGCTGCGTTCGTCGCCGATCTGGAGCGCGAGTTCGGTGCGGGCGCAGTCGATCGCGGTCGCGAGGTATTCGCGGCGAACTGTGCGCGCTGTCATTCGAGCATCGATGAAGCCAGGGGCGGCGCGTTCGCCAACCGCGACTTCCTGGCCATCGACGAGAAGACCGGCTTGCGCGCCGACTGGATGGGCAACGATCGCGCCACACCCGTCAGCGGCGTCGGCACGTTCCGTTGCCGCGCGCTGCACTCGAATCACATGAAGGACCATGTCTGGCAGGAATACGGCTCGGAAACGCTGCGCGCACAGCCGCCCGATCAGGCCCTGCACGAACCGCACGACGGCGGGCGCGGCTACTACCGCAACATCTCGCTGCTGAGCCTGTGGGCGCACGCGCCGTTCCTGCACAACAACGCGCTGGGGCCGGAGCTGTGCGGCGCGCCTGCCAATGCCGCGAACGACTTCTATCGCTCGCCGTACGTCGGAGCCGACGGCAAACCGCGCGATCCGGCGCAGACGCCGGCCTGCTGGAAGTTCGATCCGAGCGTGAAGGGCCGCTTCGACCTCTACAAGGCCTCGATGCACGACCTGCTCAATCCGGATCAGCGTGTGCCCAAGATCACGCGGTTCAGCGAGGACGTACCGATCTCATTCGGACCGCGCCTGTGGGATGGGAAGGAGGAGCGCCGGGTCGTGGGCTTCTCCGTAACCATTCCCGCAGGAGCGACCGCCGGCGCGCTGGGCAATTTCCAGCACAAGCAGTTCGCCGGCGACGTCGCGATGTCGGCGCTGCATCCGGACGATCTGCGCCAGCGCCTGAACGGGCAGTTCGGCGAACAGCAGGGCGCGCAACTGTTCACGGCACTGAACGAAGTGCGCGCCGAAGTCATGAAGGATCCGGCGACGATGGTCGACGAAATCCGTCGCCGTCCCTTCCTGCTCGAGGCCTACAGCTCCTGCACCGCGATCGTGGAGAACGAAGGGCATCGCTTCGGCGAAGGACTGCCGGCGAAAGACAAGCAGGCGCTGACGGCGTTCCTGGCGACGATCTGAAAAGGAGACAGGAATGATCTGCCGCAAGCAAATTGTCGCGACCGCCGCCTGCCTGCTCGCGCTGTCCGGCTGCGACTGGATCAACGCCAAACTCCACCGCGCGCCGAAGCTGTCCTTCGCCGAGTCGGGCGAGTCCTATCTCAGCAAGCCGGATTTCGCGCGTGTCGAACACGACTTTCCGCTCGCGGCCGCGGACCTGCAGAAGCTGACGCCGAAGAACATCGCCAACTACTCGCAGGAGCAGGTCGACCAGATCTATGCGCGGCTCACCGCCGGACCGATTCCCGACGGCGCGTTCGACGGCGGACTGTTCTTCCCGAAGAACGTGAAGGGCGATCGCCGCATCGCCGAGATCGTCGGCGGCCTGCCGGGACTCGCGGTGGAACTCAAGTCGCAGAAGCTGGAAACGCTCGGTGCGAACCTGTGGCGCGGCAAGGTGTTCTATCGGCAGGAGCGCCTGCTGCGCAATCGCATCGAGGATCTCGCCGCGCTCAAGCCCATCGTCGATGGCGATCTGTCGGACATTCCGAAAACGAAGTTCGGCAACGGCGAGCAGTGGCTGATGTTCCCGGCGCGGCTGTACTGCGGCCAGAGCCTGCTCGACTCGCGACGCGAGTCCATCATCATCGACTATGCCTTCACGGACGAACTGCCGGGCTACCGCGAACGGCCCGACTATCTCGCCGGGCGCAACGGCTTCCAGATCCGCGACGAAATCCGCATGGTGCGGCCGGGCTTCTACCTGGGCCGCGCCTATGCAGGCAAAGCCTTCCTGCTCAACTTCGTGCTCTACAACGAGCAGATCGCGAACGAACAGGGGCCGCAGTTCCTGCAGACGGGCCAGGTCAGCGAGGACTGCTGGACCGGCACGCAGGAACGCGCACTGGTGGCGTCGGCGTCTCCGTGAGCCGATGGAGCTGCATCGTGCTGCTGGCACTGGCGATGCAGGTCCACGGCGCAGAGCGTGCGCAATGGGTCGTCGATCCGCGGGTGCCCGGCGCCGACATGCCGCAGGCGGGATCGTCGCTGTTCGATCGCCTCACCGTCGGCGCCGACGGCCGGCAGCACATTCCCTTTCCCTTCGAGCGGTTGATGGCGCATCTCGAAGCCGCAGCGGGCTGCGAGACTGCGCATCCGTGTTCGCGCGCGGTGCTGATTCCGCTGGGTCGATCGCTGCAACGGATCGCGGCGGCGCCGGAGTTCTTCAGGCATCCGCGCGTCGTGGCGGCCTTCGTCGATGAAGGGTCGGGTGAACTGCTGCGCGATCGGATCTTTCTCGGCTTCCAGGACAAGTCGGGCGTCATCGAAGTCATCAGCTACAACGAAGCGCTCGGACGCTTCGAGTTCCAGATCGTGCGCAACTTCGCTGCGGGGCGCGTGCCCGAAGTCAGCTACGCGCGCCGCACGGTCTGCATCGCCTGTCATCAGAACCAGGGGCCGATCTTCTCGCAGCCCGTCTGGCTGGAGACCAACGCAAATGCGCCGATCGCGGCGCGGCTGGCAGAACAGCAACCGGCCTTTGCCGGCGTTGCGGCGCGCGGCAATACCGACATCGCACAGGCCATCGACGACGCAACCGATCGCGCGAACGTCATCGCGCTGACGCAGCGATTGTGGCGCGACGGCTGCGGGACGGGGGATGCGGGAGTCGCCTGTCGGCGAGGCGTGGTTGCTGCGTCGCTGCAGTTCGCGCTCACCGGTCAGCGGGCTTATGCGCGATCCGCACACGCCTTCGTCCGCGATGTATCGGCGGCGTTGCAGCGCAATGCCGCCGTCTCGTGGCCCGCCGGCCTGGCGCTGGCGGGCGCCGATATTCCCAACCGCGATCCGCTCGATCTGCACGCGGGTCTGACGCCGCTGCAGACGGCCAACATCGAGACGCGCTTCGATCCGCTATCGCCGCGCGCGCCGGCGGAAATCCTCGAGGGTTCACCAGAGGATCGTCTGGTCAGGGGCGCAGCGGACTTCTGGTCGCAGCGCAGCCGCGCAGCGCTGGCGAGCGCGCTGGAGCGACGCGCCGACCTGCATTCGCAGCGCAGCGCGGTGCCATGTCGCGTTTCCGGAACGTCGCCGCATGAACGCTTCGACTGCAGCTCCGACACCGCGCGCCTGCGGGGCTCGCTGAATGGTTCGGTCGGCACGATCGACGAAATCGTCATCGCCAATGCCGAGCCCGTGCGGCATCTGCGGATCGATGCTGTGAACCGGCAGGCTCGTTCCGTGACGCTGATCGCCCGCGATCGTGGCCAACGGCTGCGGCTGTCGAGCGGCGATGCCATCGAGCGGATTGCAGTGAGCTGGAATGCGCGCGGGCTGGGCGAAGCGCTCATCGACGTGCGACCCGACTTCGCGGCGGTGCGCAGTGTGCTGGAAAGCATCGATCTGGATGCCGGCGAGCCGCTTGCCTCGTCCGTGATCGATGCAGTCACGGCGAAACTCGAAGGCCGTCCAGCAACGGCGCCCAAGCCACTCGTTCCGGTTGCGCATGCCGATGCCTACCGGCCCGCGACGGCCCGATCCGGCGCGCTGGCATTGCAGCTCGAAAGCCAGTGCGGCGTGTGCCATCGCACCGCCGAGATCACGCCGCCGAATTTCCTCAGCGGCGATGCGCAGCGCGTCGATGCCGCATTGCGCAGTTGCGGTCCGCGCATCTTCGTCCGGCTGGCGATGCGTGATCGGCCGGTTTCACAGCGCATCAAGACGCCGATGCCGCCCGAGCCGCCGGATGTCATGGCGCATGCCCACCAGCGTCCGCCAGCGGACGAACACGCGCTGGTCGAACTGCAGGCCGCGGTCGGCGCGTCGCTGCGCAAGGAATACGGGCGCGACGTCACGGTCGACGAACTGCTGCGCCACGGATACGAATCGCTGCGGCCCTGTCTGCCGTCGACTGCGGGAGAGGCGAGTCATGGCTCGACAGAATCCTGAAACGCCGCCGTCCGCGCTGACCTCGCTGCTGCAGCGGCGCTGGGCGCGCATCGTGTTCCTGCTGCTGACGCTCGTGCTCGTGTTCGTCGCCGTCAGCGCGCTGCTGCTGATCCTGCGCTTCACCGCCGATCGGCCGGTCGAGTACGCCGATGTCGGCGAACATTTCAAATACGGTTCGACCGGCGGCGAGCGTGAATCGGGCCTGCCGTACTGGGTGTTCCAGGCCATGCCGCGCGTCTGCGCGAAGCATCTGCCGGGAGGCTACGCATCGCTCGGTTTCATCTACGAGCCCGGGCGCGACCTGCCGGTGGGAATGTCGAAGCGGCGCCATCTCGGCATGGATCGCACCTTCATCAACTGCGCGGTGTGTCATGTCAGCACCGTGCGCGATTCAGCCGCCGAGAAGCCGCGTCTCGTGCTCGGCATGCCGGCGAATACGTTCAACCTGTTCGAGTTCCAGAAGTTCCTGTTCGAGTGCGCCGCTGATCCGGCGTTTCGCAAAGACGTGGTGGTGCCGGAGATTGCGCGCGTGATGGAAGAGCGCGGCGAGCATCTGGGCATTCTCGATCGCTATCTCGTCTATCCGATGGCGATCTGGCTGATGCGCGAACGCCTGACGATGCTGGCGGGCCGCTTCGGCCCGATGCTCGATGACACGCCGTGGGGGCCGGGGCGCACCGATACGTTCAATCCCAACAAGGTGCTGTTCAACTTTCCGCTCGACCGGATCGCTGCGCGCGAGCGCAATGCCGCCGTCGATTTCCCTTCGATCTGGCTGCAGCAGCCGCGGCAGGGCATGCAGCTGCACTGGGACGGCAACAACATCATGTCCGAGGAGCGCAACAAGAACGCCGCCTTCGGCACGGGCACGACGCCGCCGACCATCGACCTGAAGGCGATCGGCCGCATCGAGCAATGGCTGCTCACGGCGGAGCCGCCGAAGTTCGCGCAGCCCATCGACACGGCATTGGCGGAGCAGGGCCGGCCCGTCTACGCGGAATACTGCGCCGGATGTCACGGCACCAACGGTCGCGATTTCGCACCGCCCGGCAACGATACCTCACGCGATTGCCTGAAGAGCGAGGCCAACGATGCGGCGCTGTACGGGCCGTACGTCGGGCGCGTCACGCCGATCGACGACATCGCCACCGATCGCCACCGGCTCGATTCCTTCAGTTACGAACTGGTCGTGCAGCTCGGCACCATCTACGCAGGTTATCCGCATCGCTACTGTCACTATCGCAAGACGTTCGGCTATGCCAACGCCCCGCTCGACGGCGTGTGGCTGCGCGCGCCGTACCTGCACAACGGTTCGGTGCCGACGCTGCGCGATCTGCTGGAGCCGGCGGATGCGCGACCGAAAGAGTTCTATCGCGGCGACGACTTGTACGACGGCGCCCGCATGGGATTCGCCCACGATCAGCCGCAGCGCGACGGACGCCGCTTCTTCCTCTACGACACGCGCCTGCCGGGCAACTCGAATGCGGGGCATGAAGGCGCGAAGTACGGGACGCTGCTGGCGCCGGCGCAGAAGGCTGCGCTGGTCGAATATCTGAAGACGTTCTGATGTCTTTCCCTCCTCCGCTTGCGGGGGAGGGCAGGGTGGGGGCTGCCGAGGACGCAATGAAGCACAGGAAATTGATTCGCATCGTCGCCGTTCTGGCTGTGGTCATCGCCGCCGGCGCGCTCTTCACCTGGTACAAGTTCTTCCGCGAAGAACCGCAGCCGGCCTGGGTCATGAACGATCCGGACATGCGCTTCAAATACGGTTCGATCGGCGGCGAGCGCGATGCCGGCATTCCTTACTGGATCTTCTATGTGCTGCCGCGCATGTTTCCGGAGAAGATTCCGGGACCGAACGGCTTCGCCTCGTTCGGGTTCGCCTGGGAGCAGGGACAGGAACTGCCCGTCGGGTTCGTGAAGAAAGTGATCGGCTTCGAGCGCGTCGGCAACAACTGCGCCGTGTGTCACACCGGCAGCTACCGGAGCAGCGAAAACGAAAATCCCACGTTCGTGCCGACCGGCCCGGGGCATACGTTCAATCTCGAAGCCATGTTCCGGTTCCTGGTGGACTGCGCCAAGGATCCGCGCTTCAACAGCGACAACCTGATGCACGAGATCGGTCTCGTCACGGATCTGTCCTGGATCGACAGCGCCATCTATCGCTTCGTGCTGATTCCGATCACGAAGAAGCGCCTGCTGGAGCGCGAAGCGCAGTTCGCCTGGATCTATCGCCATGACTTCCCCGAGTGGGGGCGCGGTCGCGACGATGCGATGAACCTGACCAAGTATTTCCTGGTCGGCTCGCCCATGGACGATTCGATCGGCCCGACCGACATGCCGTCGATCTGGAACCTGAAGAAATACGATCGCGAGGGCACGACCCTGAACTGGGCCGGCGACAGTCACGACAAGTATTCGGTCATCATCGACTCGGCGCTGGGGCTGCTGGGCGCGCGACCGAAAAGCAACGAGGAATTTCTCGACGAAGTGAAGTGGCTGCAGGACTACCTGTCGGCGAAGGCGCCGCCGAAATATCCCTTTGCGATTGACGAGGCGCAGGCAGCCAGCGGCAAGACCGTGTTCGAACGCGAGTGCGCACGCTGCCACGCCAGCGACCTCACCGGCGCGCGCATGGATCTGCGCGGCGTCGACACCGATCCGGAACGCCTGTGGACGTGGAAGAAGGAACACGCCGTTGCTGCGAACGACAAGGTGAAGGAGTTCGACATCGATCGCAAAGGACTCGTCGAAGCCGATCTCATCGGCTACAACCCGCCGTTCCTCGATGGGCTGTGGCTGCGCGCGCCGTATCTGCACAACGGCGCGGTACCGACGCTGCGCGACATGCTCAAGCCGCCGGCAGAACGGCCCGCCGTCTTCTGGCGCGGCTACGATGTCTACGATGCGGTGAATGTGGGTTTCGTTTCGGGCGGGGATACGCGCGCGGCGGAGACCGGCACGAAGCATGATGTCGCCGAGCGGTCGAACGGGAATGGTGGGCATCTGTTCGGGACGGCGCTTCCCGAAGCGGAGAAGGAGGTGCTGGTCGAGTATTTGAAGACGTTGTGAGGGTGGTGGTGCTCGATGCGGCCCCCACCCTAGCCCTCCCCCGCTGCGCGGAGGAGGGGACAGGAATGATGCGGCGGTCTTCTTTCCCTCCTCCGCGCAGCGGGGGAGGGTTAGGGTGGGGGCGCTTCCTTTCATGCGCTACCCTTGCCCGGTGAATACACGAACCTACGTCTCTCTCGCACTCCTCCTCCTCACCGCCTGCACCCCCGCCCCCGATCTCATCGAACTCGCCGGCCCCGCCCAGGGCACGACCTACTCGATCAAGATCGTCGATCCGCCGCGCGGCATCGATCGCCAGTCGCTGCAGTCGGTCGTCGACGAAGTGTTCGCCAACGTCGACCGTCAGATGTCCGGCTATCGCGAGGACTCCGAGCTCTCGCGCTTCAATCGCTCGTCCTCGACCGACTGGTTCGACGTCTCGCCCGATGTCGTGAAGGTGGTGGCCGCTGCGGCGCAGGTCAGCGACCTGTCGCAGGGCGCGCTCGACATCACCGTCGCACCACTCGTGAATCTGTGGGGCATGGGCGCTGGCGGCGAACTGCGTGACGTGCCGGATACGCAGCGGATCGAGCAGGCGCGACAGGACGTAGGCTATCGCCGGCTCGCCGTGCGCAACGCGCCAGCGGCGCTGCGCAAGGAATTGCCGCAGCTCACGGTGGATCTGAATGCCGTTGCGCCCGGCTACACGGTCGATCTGATCGCACAGCGCTTCGCGGCGATGGGCGTGACGAACTTCATGATCGACGTCGGCGGCGAAGTGCGGGCGCGCGGCCGCAATGCGCGCAATGAACTGTGGCGCATTGCCGTCGAACGTCCCGTCGACGACGAACCCGAGCCGTATGCCATCGTGCAACTGGACGACATTGCCGTGACCACCTCCGGCGAGTACCGCCACTACGTGATGCGCGACGGACATCGCTATTCGCACACCATCGATCCGCGCACGGGACGACCGGTGGAGCATCGCCTGGCATCGGTGGTGGTCATCATGCCCACCGCCATCGAAGCGGATGCCTGGACGACGGCGCTCAATGTGCTCGGCGAGGAGGCCGGCTACGCGCTGGCGCAGCGGCAGCGGATTCCGGCGATGTTCATCGTCGCGAACGGCGCGGGATTCGAGCATCGCATGACGGCGGGATTCGAACGGTTTCTGGCAGTCGCGCCGCGCTAGAGACCTTATCTTACTGTGGGGCCGGCTTTCCCATGGGATTCCCTTCGGTCACAGCCGGCCTCTGATTGTAGGTCAGGCTTCAGCCTGACATCTCGAAGGCCGGCTGAAGCCGGCCCCACAGGAAGAAGGACGAGACAGAGACGCACGTATCCCCCACCGCTATAGTCGGACCATCCAACAAGAACACCGAGGCCCGCATGTCATTCACGAATTGCAGCATCGCCGGCATCGTTGCCGCGCTGACTGTCAGCGAACATTCGTATCCGGTAGTCGTCAACAATCCCGATCTGGTGGCGCGCACGCTGCCGACACTGCAACGCGTCGCCGGCAAGGACAGAGTGGTCGTGACGCCGCTGCAGACTGGCGCCGAAGACTTCGCCTTCTACGCCCAACTCGTGCCGAGCTTCTTTTTCTATGTCGGCGTTACCCCGCCGAACACCGATGTCGCGAAGGCGGCGACCAATCATTCACCGCTGTTCTACATCGACGAACCGGCGCTGCGCGTCGCCACCCGCGCCCTGCTCGGCGTCGCGGTGGACTATCTGCAGGGGGAATGAGAAGGAATCCAGAATTTCACACGGAGATCACGGAGGGCACGGAGATCGGAAGAAGAAAATTTCCACGGGGGACACGGGGAACACGGGGAACACGGGGTTTCGGAATAGAAGAATCTGTTCTTGCCCCCGTGCTCCCCGTGTCCACCTTCTTCCCCCGTGGAAACTCTTTACTTCTTCTCCGACCTCCGTGGTCTCCGTGAACTCCGTGTGAAATCCTGTTCTTCGTGTGAAATTCCTACGCCGGCGAAACCAGGGACATGGTCGCCCCGATGCCCGCATGGATGACGAGATCGGCCGCATCATCCATCTGGGTCGGATCGCGATTGACGATGACCAGGGCGGCGCCCTTCTGTCGCGCGCGCAGCGGAAAATCCGCGGCGGGGAAGACCGACAGCGACGAGCCGAGCACGATGAACAGGTCGCACAGCATCGTTTGTTCGTCAGCGCGCTGCATCGGTAGCGCAGGCATCTGCTGCCCGAAGGAGATCGTTGCCGACTTGATGATGCCGCCGCAGCGAGCGCAAGCGCTGACGGTGCCGCTGCTGCGGAATTCGCGTTCGAGGTCGGCGAGTTCGTACCGGACGTGGCAGGAAAGGCAGGTGGCGTACGTCGAGTTGCCGTGCAGCTCGATCACCTTGTCTTCAGGCACGCCCGACAACTGGTGCAGGTTGTCGACGTTCTGGGTGATGACCGCGGCGGCGCGGCCGTCGGCAATGAGTTGGGCGACGGCGCGATGGCCGGCATTCGGTTCGGCGCCCACCCAGCCATCGCCGTTGCCGAAGCGTCGCCGCCAGGCTTCGCGCCGGGTGTCCTCCGAGGCGATGAAGTCCTGGTAGTAGATCGGCTGCATCCTGGTCCAGACGCCGCCGGGACTGCGGAAATCGGGAATGCCGGATTCGGTGCTGATGCCGGCGCCGGTGAAGAACACGGTGTGGCGGCTTGCCCGGATCAGCTTGCGCAGCGTCTCGACTTGAGCCGCGCTCGGTTGCGGCGACGGGGCGCGGTTGTCGCTATCAGGGTCGTTCATGCGGCGACAGAATGAGCGGCCGGTGGGACATGGCGCCGCACTCTATCGCGAGGATGTGGCGGGACGCGAGGCCCTCTCATGGCGGGAGGGCCTCGCCGGCATCAGGTCATCGCGTCGTTCAGCCCTGATGCACGACCAGTTCGCCGTCCACCACGGGAATACGGTCGCCGGGTTTCTCATCCATGCGGATCGTGCCGGTCTCGTCGCCCAGGCGGTACTTCACGTCGTAGCCGATGACTTTCTCGCTGCTGTCATAGACGGTCTGACATTTCGTTTCGGTCGTCTGGTACGTGTTGGTGTTCTGCACGTGCTTCTGGATCTTGTTGCCCGCGTAGCCGCCGGCGGCGGCGCCGGCGACCGTCGCCGCATCGCGTCCACTGCCGCTGCCGACCTGGCTGCCGAGCACGCCGCCCACCACGGCACCCACGACGCTGCCGGTGATGCGCTTCTCGTCCTTCACTGGTTTCTGATGCGTGACGACTTCGTCATTGCACACCTGGCGCGGCGTGCGAATGGTTTCCGAAACCGGCTCGACATCGAGTACATCGGCGTACTTCGGCTTGCGATCGAAAACATCGAGGCCGCCGATGGCCGCGCCCGCGGTCACGACCGCCGCGCCAATCACCAATCCGGTCACCAGGGACTTGTTCATGATTACTGACTCCTCGCTTTTGATGTCGCGAGATGCAGACGTGAGCCGCACTCGGACTGCCCGTATAACTGGGTCGCGAGGGTAAGGGTTCCGGGAGGGGATGCGCCAACTCTGGCGCAGGCTGGCGACAGCCAGAAAAGTTCCTGCCTTCTCTTCTGTAGGTCAGGCTTCAGCCTGACTCCTTGAGAATCAAAGGCCGGCTGAAGCCGGCCCCACAGGCAGAAAGAAGATCTACAGCGTCGAGTCGGCGCCTTTCTCGTCTTCGATTTCGATCTCGGCGCGCAGCGTCTGCTCGAGCCATTCGTTCATCGTGATCATGGTGTTGCGGGCCGCAGTGCCGGCGATGCGCCGGGTGGCCAGCGTGTGCATGCCGATGATGACGCCGGTGCGCTCGTCGATGACCGGTGCGCCGGCTGCGATGCCGCTCGCGTCGATGTCGTGCGTGAAGCCTTCGAGGCTCGCGAGCGAGACGCCGTTGATTCTGCGTTCGTACACCGTGCCGCGGCTCTTGGCCTTCAGCGGGTCGGATTCCATGTCGCTGCGAAAGCCGATCAGCAGCACCGGCGCCGCGGGTCCCGCGAATTTTCCCATCGGCATCGTGCGCTGTGCGTACTGCGAAGGTTCCTGCAGACGCACGACGGCGAAGTCCTTGGCGGCATGGCCGCTCGCGCCGGCTTCGGCCCGCCACTGCGACTTGATGTACGAGACCGGGATGCGTTCGCGGATCTGCCCCAGCGAATCGGTGCTCGTATAGATGCAGTTCTCCGCCGCCACTTCGCCGTCGCGGTTTTCGAAGGTGTGTGCCACGGTGACGCCGATGTCGAAAGCGCCGACCAGGAACGCCGTCGACATGCGCTGCTTGCCATCGATCGTGCAGACGATGGCGCCGACGCCGCTGAACGAGAAGTACTCCTGGCTCGACAGTTCGTTGCGTCGTGCCGCCCCGGCCGACTGCAGTGTCGCCGCGAAGTCGAGCAGCGATCGCTCGGCCGCGGGCGCTGCAGCGAACGGGATGCCGGTGCAATGCTGGCCGGCACTGCAGAGGGTCGAAGAGGCCCGCGCCTGGGAGATGAGTGCGAGCCCTGCGATGAGCAGTCCCGTCAGCGCGAGCCATAGAAACATCTGACGCGGCGCGGGAGCGGTGCGGGCGATCGGTCGGCGGTGCATTCGCGCATTACCTCGTCAGCGATGTCCGATGTCACTGCGGCGGGAGATCAGACAGGCCTGGGAAGATCCCTGACGGTGTTCTTCCGTGCGTCGGCGCCCGCGCCATGGCTCGCCTGCGATGCAGGTTGGAATCGAGCCTATGACGAGTGCATCGGCGCGGAGGTGACGAAGCTCAAACTTCGGCGAGCGCGGAGTGAAGATTCTGAGACGAACGTCTCTCTTCCTGTGGGGCCGGCTTTCCCATGGGATTCCCTTCGGTCACAGCCGGCCTCTTTCTGTAGGTCAGGCTTCAGCCTGACTCTGAAGAGGCCGGCTGAAGCCGGCCCCACAGGAAGATGCCATGGTTGAAGGTTACTGGCCGGCGGTCAGGCGGAAGGTAATCGCCACCTGCGTCCACGCGCTGATCGCCTGCGAGCCGCTGTTCGCCGCAATGAAGCGCCACTTGCGCACCGCGTCGATCGCGGCCTGGTCCAGACGTGCGAAGCCGCTGCCCTGCGCAATCTGGATGTCGCGCGGAATGCCACGTTCATCGACCAGGATGCGCAGGCGCACCGTGCCTTCCTCACCCGCGCGGCGCGCGGCGGGCGGATAGGTCGGTTCCACGCGCGTCTTCGTGCGCAGGTCCTGGGCCGGCGGGCCGGCGGCAGCCGCGGGCGCTTCGGTCGCCGCGACTGCATTCTCCGAAGCGGGCATCGGCGTTTCGGCTGGAGGCACGATGATCTCGTCAGGAATGCTGGTCGGCTCCGGATTGTCGACGGTGAGCTGATCGATTTCGGGTTTCACCTGGATCTCGGGCTCCTGCACGGCCTGCTCGGGTTCGGGGATGAACACCACCTGCGCGGGTTCGATGAACTTCGGCAGATCGATGACGCCCATGCTCACGGACAGTACATAGGCGATCGCCACGTGGATGCCGACGACGGCGAGCAGCGGGCCCGGCCGCGACAACAGGCTTGAACGAGGTTCCGCGTACATGAAATCTCCTTCGATACGTCGCACGACTGCCGTGCTCCCTGCTTTCAACGACGGAATCCCGGAAAAGGGTTCAGGAGATTTTTCCGTCGTCAGGGAACTCGGCAGCTCGTCGGAGAAAGTTCCCCGGCGCAGGCAACGATCGCCTTGGATTACACTCGCGGCCCCGAACTGCAGAACCCGAAGGCGATGACCGCAGAGAAGATCGATACCGTGCTGCAGATGTCCGAAGCGCGACTGGGCGAGGCGCGCGAGCAGCAGCCGCAGCGCTGGGAGGCCATCCTCGCGCAGCCGGCAGTCGCGGAGTCGCTGGTGCGCGTCTGGGCCTGCAGCGAATTCGTCGCGACCTCGTGCCTGCGCGATCCGGCCATGTTGCAGGCGCTGATCGACAACGGTCTCCTGACGCAGGACGCAGGCGAAGGCGGGATCGCTGCCGATCTGCAGACCTGGCCGGTGGGTTCTGCCGAAGCGGAGTGGATGGAGGCGCTGCGAAAATTCCGTCGCCGGCGCATGGTGCGGATCGCGTGGCGCGACATCGCCGGCTGGGCCACGCTCGCCGAAACCTTGCGCGACCTGTCGGCGCTCGCCGATGTCTGCATCGAGTTTGCGTATCGCCGTAACTACGACGCATTGGTCGCGCGCTACGGCACGCCGCTCGGCGAGTCGAGCCAGACGCCGCAACCGATGCTCATTCTCGGCATGGGCAAACTGGGCGCGCGCGAACTCAACTACTCCTCCGACATCGACCTGGTCTTCCTCTATCCCGAAGAGGGCCAGACCGACGGTGTACGTTCGATCGACAACGCCGAGTTCTTCCTGCGTCTCGGCCAGAAGATTTCGCAACTGCTGTCGAGCCAGACGGTCGATGGATTCGTATACCGCGTCGACCTGCGCCTGCGCCCCTTCGGCGACAGCGGCCGCGTGGCGATGGGATTCGGCGCGTTCGAGAACTATCTGCAGCAGCACGGGCGCGACTGGGAGCGCTACGCGTACGTGAAGGCGCGCGCGATCACGGCGACGGATCAGTTCCCGTCCCTGTACGAAGAGGTGCTGCGGCCGTTCGTATTCCGGCGCTATCTCGACTTCGGCGTGTTCGAATCGCTGCGCGACATGAAGGCGATGATCGCGCGCGAGGTCGAGCGGCGCGAGCTGAGCGACAACATCAAGCTCGGCCCGGGCGGAATCCGCGAGATCGAGTTCATCGTGCAGGCATTCCAGCTGATTCGCGGCGGCGGCGATCGCCGTCTGCAGAATCGCGAACTGCAGACCGTGCTGCCGTTGCTGGCGAGCCAGCGGCTGCTGGGTCGCGACGCGGTGGCCGATCTCGAAGCTGCGTACCGCTTCCTGCGGCTGGTCGAGAATCGCCTGCAGGAATGGAACGACGAACAGACACACCAGTTGCCGCACGAAGACATCGCACGCGCGCGGTTGGCGCTCTCGCTCGGCATGAGCGACTGGTCATCCGTCGCGGCACAGCTCGCGGCGCATCGCGAACGCGTCTCGCGCTGGTTCGCGCAAACCGTGTTCGGGCCCGTGGCCGGTGCACCCGACCAGCGACCCGAATCGAACGGCGTCCTGGATCTCGATGCGGCACCGGAGGATTTCGCGCGGGCGCTGCAGCGGCTGGGCGTGTCGCAGCCGTTGTTCGAGCCGCTCGAACAGTTGCGCAACTCGGGTTACTACCGGCGTCTGGACGACACGGGCCGGCGGCGCCTGCGTGATTCGCTGCCGCGCATCCTGCAGAGCGTCGCGGCAACCAGCGACCCGGTGATTTCCTTCGGCCGCATCGCGCGCATCCTCGAAATGATCGGCGGCCGCACGGTGTATCTCGCACTGCTGAACGAGAACGCGGCCGCATTGCAGCGACTGGTGCAGCTGTGTTCGCAGAGTCAGTTCCTGGCCGATCAGGTCGCTGCGCATCCGCTGCTGCTGGATGAACTGATCGACGAACGTCTGATCGAAGAGCCGCCGAGTCGCGCCCAGTTCGTCCAGGACATGGAGTCGCGGCGCGGCGCAATGCAGGGCGAGGACGCAGAGCGGCAGGTCGAACTGCTGCGGCACTTTCAGCGGGCCGCGCTATTCCGCGTCGCCGTCGCGGATCTGACGGGCCGCCTGCCGCTGATGAAAGTGAGCGACCGGCTCACCGACATCGCCGAACTCATCGTGGGCGAAGCCCTGTCTCTGGCGTGGGCCCAGATGACCGAGAAGCACGGCGCGCCGCGCTACCTCGATGCCGCGGGCAACGAGCGGACGGCCAGCATGATCGTCGTGGCCTACGGCAAGCTCGGCGGCCTCGAACTCGGCTACAGCTCCGATCTCGATCTCGTCTTCCTGCACGATTCCGTCGGCGAAACGCAGCGCACCGACGGCGCGCAGTCCATCGACAACAGTGTTTTTTTCCAGCGGCTGGCGCAGCGTCTCATGCACCTGCTGACGGTGCACACGTCGGCCGGTCGCCTGTACGAGGTCGATACGCGCCTGCGTCCGGGCGGCAATCGCGGCCTGCTGGTGCAGACGCTGCAGAGCTTCCGCGAGTACGAATTCCAGGAAGCCTGGACCTGGGAACACCAGTCGTTGCTGCGCGCCCGCGCCATCGTCGGCGAACCGAAGTTGCGCGAAGCCTTCGAGGAAGCCCGCGTCGAAGTCCTGCGCAATGCCGTGCGGCGCGGCGACCTGCGCAATGAAGTGCGCAACATGCGCGCGAAGATGCGCGAGAACCTGTCCAGGGCGAAGCCGGGCGAGGTCGATCTGAAACAGGATGCGGGCGGCATCGCCGACCTGGAATTCCTGGTGCAATACTGGATGCTGAAATGGGCGGATCGCCATCCGGAAATCGTCACCTTCTCGGACAACATCCGGCAGCTCGAAAGCCTGGCCTCCGGCAATCTCGTCCCGCAGTCGCGCGTGGACTTCCTGGTAAGCACCTATCGGCGCTACCGGGAACGCCTGCATCACCTGTCGCTGAACGGGGCGAAGAACATCGTCGATGCCGCGGAGTTCGTCGAGGAGCGGCGCGGCGTGGTGGCGATCTGGGACGAGGTGATGGGGGAGGGGTGAAGAGGTTTCACACGGAGATCACGGAGACCACGGAGAAGGAGATCAAGAGAGAAGAATTTCCACGGGGGAAGAAGGGGGACACGGGGAACACGGGGAAAGAAAATTTCTGTTCCGAGACCCCGTGCTCCCCGTGTCCCCCTTCTTCCCCGTGGAAACTCTTTACTTCTTCTCCGACCTCCGTGGTCTCCGTGAACTCCGTGTGAAATTCCTGAAGCTCCATGGCTACAATGCAGCCCGTCCGATACGTCGCAGCCGAGCTGACCCATGTCCACCCCCGAGCCCGTCGCCAAGCTGATCCAGCCCAACGCCAAGAGCCAGTACACCGTGACGGCGGCGGATCTGCCGCTGTCGTGCCCGATGCCCGGCATGTACCTGTGGAATTCGCATCCGAAGGTGTTTCTGCCGATCGAAAAGACCGGCTGGGCGAAGTGCCCTTACTGCAGCGCGGAGTACACGTTGCAGAGATAAGTGACGAGGGTGACGGAAGTCACGAAAGTGACGAGGGTTCGGATCTCATCCCCGTCACTTTTGTGACCCCTCGTGACTTTCGTCACTTGTATTCCTTGTAGCTCTTCTCCTCCACGATCCGCGATCCCAGCTTCGTATTGATCTGGCGCTTCACGGCCGCCCGCTCGTCGTTGATGACGTAGACGGCGCGGGCCAGTTCGATGAACTTCGCATCGAATTCCTTCGCGCGTTCCTTGTCGCGGATGTCGTCTTCGACGACCCAGAGTTTTTCGTTGATCTTTTTCAGTGCCGCCCATTCGGCGCTGATGTCCTGCTTGCCGTGCGCCGAATCGCGCCACGTCGATTCCAGCAGCTGCAGCTCGACGCGCACGTTGGCGACCTTCGCCGCGTCGCTCATGCGTTCGGACTTGATCTGCAGGATGGTGATCTTGTCGATCAGTTCACCGGGAGAGATGGGGACGAGGATGTCTTGCATGGGAAAGTTCCGTCGTGGCCGATCGATGATGCAGCGCCTGCTGCTGTTGCGCCCACTCCAGCCACGCCTGGAACATGAGCACATTCCAGAGGTGAGTGTGCCATTTTCTCTGTCCGCCGAGGTACTGAGTCCAGAGGTCCGCGATGGGCCCCGGTGCCAGATAGCCTTCGCGCGCGATGCGTGCGGGATCGAGCAGCGCCTGCGCCCAGGTCCGCAGCGCGCCGGATAGCCAGGCGCTGACCGGTGCGGCGAATCCGGTCTTGGGACGCTTGATGAGAGTTTCCGGCAGGTAGCGCCGCAGCAGCTGGCGCAGGATCCATTTCTGCTGGCCATCGCGCAGTTTCAGCGAGGTCGGAATCCGGAAAGCGAGTTCGACCACGCGATAGTCGAGCAGCGGCGCACGCGCTTCCAGCCCGACCGCCATGCTGGCGCGATCGACCTTGGCGAGGATGTCTTCCGGCAGGTAGGTGACGAGATCCAGGTACATGAGACCGTGCGCCATGTCGCGGCCGGGAAGCTGCCAGTCCGCGTGCGTGAACGGCGTCGCATGCTCGTGGCTGTGCAGCGCGACGCTCCCGGGATTGCGCCACTTCGACATGCGATTGCGATAGATGTCGGCGGCGGATTTCGTGCCGAGTTCGGCGGCGACCATTGCCAGCTTGCTGACGCGCGCCTCGCGATTCGCATGCGATCGCAGCGCCCAGGCGAGCGAGCTGCGCACCGGACCGGGAATGCCATGCACGAGCCGCGCGACGCGCAACGCGCGCTGATAGCGCATGTAACCGGCGAACAGTTCATCGCCGCCATCGCCGGACAGAGACACCTTCACGCTCTGTCGCGCCAGGCGCGACACCAGGCAGGTCGGAATCTGCGAGGAATCGGCGAAGGGTTCGTCGAACAGCCGCGGCAGATCGGGCACGAGGTCGAGTGCGCTTTCGCCCGTGACATAGAGCTCGGTGTGATCGGTGCCCAGGTGCGTGGCGATGGCGCGTGCTTCCGGGGCTTCGTTGTTCTTCGAATCGTTGAAGCCGATGGAAAACGTCTGCACCGGTCGCGACGACTGGGCCTGCATCATGGCGACGATCAGCGAGGAATCGACGCCGCCCGACAGGAATGCGCCCAGCGGTACGTCGGCATGCATGCGCATCGACACGGCATCGCGCAGCAGCGTGTCGAGCGTGTCGATGGTGGCGGCGGTGTCGGTGCGCAGGGGATCGGATACGGCGGCACCGAGTACCTGCCGCGAATCCCAGTACGGCCGGCACGCCTCGTGCGGCGAGTGATCGCGACCGCCGCTGGCGGCGTCCGCGGACGTGAGCGTCAGGCTGCTGCCCGGCGGCAATTTGTAGATGTTCTGCAGGATCGACCACGGCCCGGGAACGTAGCCGTGTCGCAGGAACAGGGCCAGCGAGTCGCGGTCGATGCGCAGCTCGAACGCCGGATGGGCGAAGAACGGTTTCAGCTCGGAACCGAACACGATCGTGTTGCCCAGCCAGCCGTAGTACAGCGGCTTCTTGCCGATGCGATCGCGCGCCAGATGCAGACGGCGTTCCTGGCGATCCCACAATGCGATGGCGAGCATGCCGTTGGAGCGGCGCAGCGCTTCTTCCAGTCCCCAGGTTTCGACCGCGGCCAGCAATACTTCCGTATCGGAATGTCCCTTGAAGCGTCGTCCGGCCCGGCTCAGTTCGGCGCTGAGTTCGCGATAGTTGTAGATCTCGCCGTTGAAGACGATGGCGTAACGCTGTGATGCCGAGAACATCGGCTGATGACCGTCGGCGGACAGGTCGATGATGGAGAGCCGGCGATGACCGAGGCCGATGCCGCTGTCGGCGTCATGCCAGATGCCGCGATCGTCGGGGCCGCGATGCTCGAGCGCATCGGTCATGGCATCGAGCGTCCGGTGCGCGTGCAGCGACGCCGAAGCGGAGAGGAACCCGGCGATGCCGCACATTCAGCGCCCGCCGGTCACGGCAGGAAGCCGTCATTGAATTTGTCGACGTGATCCCGCGATGCCGGGTTGCGAACCATTTCGTAGTAGCGCAGCCGCTTGTACACCGCGTACGAAGCCGCCACCTGCGAAACGACGTAACCGCGTCCGCCGTCGAGAAATCCAAGCCGCAGCACGTAGTCCTTGAGAAATGCCGCCATGAAAACGAAGGGAGCCAGCCACAGGCGCGTGGGCCGCTGCTTGTCGAGCCAGTCGCGCGTCTTGAGTTCGGTGTAGTGCAGGATCTTGAGCTGCCGATGCAGCAGCGTCGGATTGTGATGGTGAATCATGCGCTGCCGGAACGTGCGGGTCGGTCCATCGAACCGCAGCGATTCATGCACGCGCACGTCGCTCCAGCGCGCGCGCCGGCGATCGTAGATGCGCCCGAGCTTTTCGCCGACCATCGGCCGGTACCAGCGCATCGGCTCGCCCATGTACCAGGTCTGGCGGCGCAGAAACGCGCCGGCCGACGGCGACTTCATGAGTTCGGGCAGTTTCTCTTCGAGTTCGCGTGCCAGTTCCGGCGACAGCACTTCATCGGCGTCGAGCGCGAGGATCCAGTCGTGACTTGCCTGGGTCGTGGCGAAGTTGCGCTGCGCGCCGAACCCCAGCCAGTCCTTGTGAACGACTTTCGCGCCGTGCCGGCGTGCGATGTCGGGCGTGCCGTCGGTGCTGCCCGAATCGATGACGAGTTTCTCGGCGGCAAATGGCACACTGTCGAGGCATCGACCGATGACAGCGGCTTCGTCACGGGTGATGACCAACAGTGTGATGGGCAGGGTCGCCGTGGCCGGTACGTCGCGATTCGCACGCGCGGGCTCCGGACTGTCGTACAAGGGCTGAAGCGGAAGAGGCTGCATTGTGTCGCGATATCTTTTCTTCGTTTCCGAACTCTATGCGCTAGCGATCCTGCGACCATTGCAGGAGGCGATTCGTGCGCGCGGCGATGCCGTGGCCTGGTTCTTCGAGCGGGAGTCGCTCGCCGGACATCTTCGCCCGGAGGAAGTGCGGCTGGCATCCGTGGAAAGTGTCATCGAATGGCGACCGGACGCCGTTTTCGTCCCGGGCAACTGGGTGCCGCAGTTCTTTCCGGGGTTGAAAGTGGAAGTCTTCCATGGGTTCAGCGTCGGTAAGCGGAGCGAGTCGCGCGGACATTTCCGCGTGCGTGGATCCTTTGATCTCTACTGTACACAGGGTCCCGATACAACACAGCCATTTGAACGCCTGCAGCAGCAGCTGGGTTTCTTCCGCGTTGCCGAAACCGGCTGGTCCAAGCTCGATCCGCTGTTTTCCGGGCGTTATGTGCGCGAGCCGGCCGGCCGGCCCGTCATCCTTTTTGCATCTACTTTTACCGAGAGCATCACCAGCGCCCGCGTGCTGCGGGATACGGTCGCCGCCGCGGCGCAGCGCGGCAGCTGGCAATGGCTGGTCACGCTGCATCCGAAGATGGCGCCGGACATCGTCGACTCGTATCGCGTCCTCGAAGGGCCGCACCTGCGCTTCGCGATGACCGACGACATCCTCGCGCTCTATGCGCAGGCGGACGTCCTGCTGTCGGACACGTCATCGGTGGTGCCGGAGTTCCTCACCCAGCACCGGCCCGTGGTGACTTTCCGCAATCGACGCCCGGGTCCGCATCTGCTGGATGTCCAGAACGTCGCCGACGTCATTCCGGCCGTGGAGCATGCGCTGCAGCGCCCTGAATCCCTGATGAATGCGATTCGCGAGTATGCCAACCGCATTCATCCCTGGCGCGACGGCCGCTCCAGCGAGCGCGTGCTCGAGGCCACCGCTCGCGCCATCGCCGCCGGTCGTGGCGGCCTGAAACGCAAGCCGCTCAATCTGTGGCGACGAGTGCAGGCGCGCCAGCGGCTCGGGTATTGGGGATTCTGAAATAGCAGGCGGTCTCAGGGATCGAGGCCGCATCGCTTCAGCGCCAGCGTAGCCTGTTCGCGCGAAACGGGATTGCGCTGCATCTCGTAGTAACGCAGCCGCTTGTAGACGGCGTACGAGGCGGCGACGTGGGCGGCGACATAGCCTCGCCAGCCGTCCAGGAACGCAAGACGCAGAAAGTAATCCTTGATGAAGGTCGCGATGAATACGAACGGGCACGTCCACATGGACTTGCGCTTCCCTGTGTCGAGCCAGTCACGTGCCTTGAGTTCCGAGTAACGCAGGATCTTCAGATGCCGATGGACCAGCGTGGGGTTGTTGAAGTGGGCGAACGGTTCGCGCATCAACAGCGTCGTTCCGTCGAAGATCAATGATTCGTGTACGCGTGCGTCGGTCCAGCGGGCGCGCTTGCGGTTGTAGATTCTGGAAGACTTGTCCGCGACCATCGGCCGGTACCAGTGCATGGGTGCGCCCATGTACCACGTCTGCCGCACGAGGATCGCGCCGGCGTGGGACGACTGCAGCAGGGAGGGCAGTCGTGCCTGCAATTCGGCCACCGATGCTGGCGTGAGTACTTCATCGGCGTCCAGCACCAGAATCCAGTCGTGGCTGGCCTGGGTGTTGGCGAAATTCCGCTGCGGTCCGAACCCCAGCCAGTCCTGATGCACGACGCGTGCGCCGTGCCGCCGCGCGATTTCCGGAGTGCCATCGGTGCTGCCTGAATCGATGACGACTTTCTCGGCTGCAAAAGGCACGCTGTCGAGGCAACGTCCGATGACCTCCGCTTCATCGCGAGCGATGACCAGCAACGTGATGGGCAATGTCGGGGTTTGCGTCATGCAGAAAGTCTTGCACAGCCACAGTCGCCTGCACAGCAAGTCCGCTCGGCAGCAGGCGCTTCAGCCGCGCCGCCGCAAGGCCAGCAGCACGGCGTGGAGCTTCCGGTTGACCTCATCCGGCGCGATCAGGTCCATGACGCCGGGCTTCTCGATCTTGGTCGTCCAGGGAATCTCGCTGGCGGGTTTGCCGAGCAGGCGACGCGCAGCGGCGTCGTACTTGTCGACGCACCACTGGCGGCTGAGATAAGGCCCGCTGCGTGCCGGATTCGTGGCTGCGTAGAGGCCGATGACGGGAGTGCCCACCGTGGTCGCCATGTGCGCGGGTCCCGAGTCGGGGCTGAGCAGCACGGTGGCGCGCGACAGGGTCGCGAGGAATTCCAGCAGCGTGTCCTTGCCGATGGCGTTCACGCAGGCCTGCTTCATCTGCGCCTGGATCTGTTCGCCCATCTGGCGCTCCAGTTCGCTGCGACCGCCGCACAACACGACCTGCAGGCCGAGCGAGGCGGAGGCGTAGTCGGCGACCCGTGCGTAGTATTCGGCGCGCCAGTTGCGCAGCGGATGACTCGAGCAGGGGCTGATGACCAGCGTCTGCACGCCGTCGGGAATCAGCTTGCGTGCGTATTCGTGCGCGGCGGCGGGAATCGGAATGTCCCAGCGCAGCAGCTTCTCGTAGACGCCGAATTTCTCGGCGAAGCCGAACAGCGAATCCATGACGTGCTGGTTCGCTGCGGGACGAATGCGATTGGTCGTGAACAGCCATTGCAGTTCGCGCGCGCGGCGGCGGTCGAAGCCGAGCTTGATCTTTGCGGGAATGACGGTCGAGAGCAGGCTGGCCCGCAATGCCAGCTGCATGTGCATGAGAACGTCGAACTGCCGGCCGCGCATCGCGGCGCGCAGGGCGCGATACGATTTCAGCTTGCTGCCTTTGTCGATGGGGATGAATTCGATGTCGGGAATGTGGCCGAGCAGCTTCGCCTCGACGCGCCCGATCACCCAGGTGAAGCGCGTCTCCGGCCAGGCGCGCTGCAGCGTGCGGATGACCGCGAGCACATGGCAGGTATCGCCGATCGCGGACAGCCGCAGGATGCAGACGGAGCGGGGAACGGTCTTGAAGTCGGCGCGCATCAGTGCGGGCGCTGCGATGTCAGGCAGGGATATGCAGAGGGATTCCGCGGTAAGCTCAGCGCCAGCATGTACGACATGACCTTCTCGGATATCGCCAGAGTTCCAGCCCCGGTGCGCCGCCGTCTTTCTGCATGAATGCGATTCGCGAACAGCGCGACGCCATCGACGGCGGCGGCATCCTATACGACGCTGCGTCAATCCCCAAGGCGCAGCCCGAGTGGTTTTCCCGCGATTACTGGACACGACGCGGCGCCCTGACGGAAGTCGCCGGCGGTCGCGGTTCCGTGCGTTTTCTGCAGACCGATACGGGCCGCTGGGTCTGGCGCCACTATCGTCGCGGCGGGCTGGTCGCGAAGCTCTTCCGGGATCGCTACCTGTGGACCGGCGAAGCACGCACGCGCTCGTTTGCGGAGTGGCGACTGCTTGCCGAACTGCGAGGTCGCGGGTTACCCGTGCCCGCGCCGATCGCCGCTGCGTATCGACGCCGCGGGCTGACTTATGAAGCGGACCTGATCACGGCGGAGCTGCCGCCTTCGACGACGCTCGCGCAGGCGATGGCGGCACCGCTTTCCGCGGAACGCTGGCAGGCCGTCGGTCGGACCATCGCGCAGTTCCATGCGCAGGGCGTCCAGCACGCCGATCTGAATGCGCACAACATCCTGCTGGGCAGCGACGGCGCGGTGTATGTGCTCGACTTCGATCGGGGCCGACTGCGTGCGCGCGGCGCCTGGGAAGGGCGAGTGCTGGCGCGCTTGCGACGTTCGCTGGAGAAGGTGAGTGCGCAGCACGGCGTCGTATTCGATGACGGCGGCTGGCGGGCGTTGATGGCGGGGTATTCGCTCTCCCCGCAGGCCGGCTGAAGCCCCATGGCATCGACCTGTGGGGCCGGCTTCAGCCGGCCTGAAAACAGTCAGTCAGGCTAAAGCCCGGCTTCAGCCCGGCTTCCGAAAAGAGGCCGGCTGAAGCCGGCCCCACAGGAAGAGAAGGAAGTCTCCGTTTCTTACGGAGCCTGTTGCCTGCGGTAGTAGTCCGGATAGTCCGCCGTCAGCCCCTTGAAGCGGCGATGGATCCACAGGTACTGCGCCGGCACTTTCCGCACCTGCGCTTCGATCGCGCGATTGAAACGCTCCGCATCGGCCACGGCGCTGTCGCTGGGAAAGTCTTCGAGCATCGGATGAATGACCATGCGATAGCCCTGCGAGCCCGGCAGCCGCTCGGGGAAGTAGGGCAGCACGGCAGCGCCGGTCATACGCGCCAGTCGCGATGTCGCCGTATTCGTCGCCGCGGCAATGCCGAAGAAGGGCACCATCTCCGCCCCCTTCTTGCGATAGCTCTGGTCCGGCGCATACCACACGGGTTCGTTGGCCTTGAGCGCGGAGATCAAGGTACGGATGTCGTCGCGCTTGATCGCGCGCTTGGCGCGCCGGCTGCGATTGCGCATCAGGAATGTTTCCAGCACCAGGTTGCTGGTCGGCCGATACATGATGTTCGTGGGCAGGCGTGCCGCGAGTGCGCGGGCGCCGATCTCCAGCGTCGTGAAATGCGCGCTCAGCAGCAGTGCGCCCTTGCCGCGGGCCAGCGCAGCCTGCAGATGGTCTTCGCCTTCGAGCTGCGTCAGTTCGAGAATGCGCTTGTCCGGGCTCCACCAGCTGATCGCGGTTTCGAACAGGCCGATGCCGACGCTGCGGAAATGTTCGCGCAGGATCCGCTGGCGCTCCTCTGCGGATTTCTCCGGAAAACACAGCTCCAGATTGCGCCGCGCGATGCGCACGAACGACAGCGGCAGGATCACCAGCAGATCGCCGATCCGGCGTCCCAGCCACAGCAGCAGCGGATAAGGCAGCGGCTCGAACAGCCGCAGAATGCCGAGCGCGATCCAGGTGGGCCAGTAGCGGGGGTGAAGCATCACGCTTCCCTCCGATAGGGATCGTGGCCCTCGCGCCGGAAGCGCTTGTAGGCCCACAGGTACTGTTCCGGAAACTCGCGCACGTGTGCCTCGATCAGTTCGTGAAAGCGGCGCGTGTCGGCGACCGGATCGTCCGACGGAAACCGCTCGAACGGCGGATGGATGCGGATGGCGTAGCCGCGATTGTCGGCGCGACGCGCCGGAAAATACGGCAGCACCGGCGCCTTCGAGATTTTCGCCAGGCGCGAGGTGGCGACGTTGGATGCAGCGGGCTGATTGAAGAACGGCACCAGCTCGCTGTTCTTTTCGGTGTAGCGCTGATCCGGCGCATACCAGACGGGCAGGTTGTTCTTCAGGTTCTGCAGCAGATCGCGGATCTGGTCGGACGAAATCGCCTGCACCGTGTGACGCTGTCGCCCGCGTCGCGACAGTTCGGCGATCAGGGCATTGCCCGGCGTCAGATACATGATGCTCGTCGGCCCCAGCAGCGTCAGGCCGCGGGCGCCCATTTCGAGCGTCGTGAAGTGCGCGCTCAGCATCAATGCGCCGCGACCCTGCGCCAGCGCCGCCGTCAGATGTTCGGTACCCTCGAAGCGGATGAGCCGCCTGAGACGCGCGTCGCTCGCCCACCAGACCAGGCCGGTTTCGTAGAGCGTGCAGCCGAGGGATTCGAAGTGACGGCGCAGCAACTGCTGTCGCTGACGGGCATCGAGTTCAGGCAGACACAGTGCGATGTTGATGGCGGCCACGCGCCGGTCGCGTCGTGCCAGCAGGCGCGCCAGCCGGCCGGTGGCGCGGCCGATGCACATCTGTGCGGGCAGGGGCAGCAGGTTGACCAGGCGTACCAGGCCGATGCCGAACCAGACACCCCAGTAACGCGGGCCGAGAAACCGGTAGAGCGGCACGCGTTCCGGGTCGGTCGGGACCGCAGGTCGCGCGGTCCGCGGCGCTGCGGGCGGGGTCGCGGCCGTATTCTGGTCGGGCATGCTCATGGGGCCGCGAATAGTAGTATGGATTCGCAGGCGCGACAGCCTGTAGCCTCCCGGCCGGATGCTGCGCCTGATCTACACCTTACTTATATACATCGCCGCGCCGATCGCCTTTGCGGTCCTGCTCTGGCGCGGGATGCGCGATCCGGCGTATCGCGACCGCCGCCTCGAACGCTTCGGCCGGACGTCGTTGACGCTGCCCGCGCCGTCGCTGTGGGTGCATGCCGTGTCGGTGGGCGAGGTACAGGCCGCCGCGGCATTGATCCGGGAACTGCAGCGCCGCCATCCGGATCGTCCGCTCGTCGTGACGACGGCCACGCCCACGGGCGCACAGCGGGTCAAGGCGCTGTTCGGCGATACGGTGCGGCATGCCTATCTGCCCTACGATCTGCCGGGCGCGGTCCGTCGATTCCTGGACCGGATCCAGCCGCAGATCGCCGTCATCCTGGAGACGGAGGTATGGCCCAACCTCTACCGCGAACTGGGACGTCGCAGCATTCCCATCGTGCTGGCGAGCGCCCGCCTGTCTGAAAAATCGGTGCGACGCTTTCGCCGGATCGCCGGCCTGTTTCGCGATGCCCTGAATCAGGATCTGACCATCGCCGCGCAGACCCGCCTCGATGCGGATCGATTTCTGGAAGTCGGCGCTTCGCCGCAGCGGACGCACGTCACCGGCAATATCAAGTTCGATCTCGAGATTCCCGCCGAAGTGCAGCAGCGCGGCACGCAGTTGCGCGAAGCCCAGTTTCCGGGACGCTTCGTCTGGGTTGCGGGCAGCACGCACGAGGGAGAAGAGCAGATCGTCCTCGATGCGCATCGGGAGCTGCTGCGCTCGCGGCCCGATGCACTGCTCATCCTGGTGCCGCGACATCCGAATCGTTTCGAACGCGTGCGCCAGTGGCTGGCTGATGAGCAGCTCACCTTCGCTGTGCGATCGCGCGGCGAGCCGGCGAATCCGCAGACTCAGGTGCTGCTTGCGGACACGCTCGGCGAATTGCTGATGTTGTACGCGGCTGCCGATGTCGCCTTCGTCGGCGGCAGCTTCGTGCCGATCGGCGGGCACAATCTTCTCGAACCGGCGGCGCTCGCGCGGCCCATCCTGACCGGCCCGCACAATTTCAATGCGCCGGACATCGCGCGGCTGTTGTTCGACAGCGGTGCGGCGCTGCAGGTCGATTCGACCGCTTCGCTGGCGCAGACACTGCGCGAACTGCAGGGCGATCCGGTGCGGCGTGAACAGATCGGCCGCGCGGCGCGTTCGATCGTCGAAAACAACCGCGGCGCGCTCGAACGACTGATGACGCTGATCGAAATGATTGAGATGAGGTCGAATCGAGCGTCCCTTCCTCCGCGCAGCGGGGGAAGGACAGGATGGGGGTCTCACACCAGGCAGCGCAGTTTGCATTGATGCCCCCACCCTGACCCTCCCCCGCTTCGCGGAGGAGGGGATCAGACCAGAGGCGCGCAACGCAGAAGATCCATCTCCACAGGAAGAAGCATTGCACCTTCCTTGACGATCGCCCGTACTCCCAGGCACTGCGCCAGCGCACATCGCGATGACGCAGACGAGCGTCCACTTCCGCGAACGACCTCGCGCGCATTTCTCTTCGACGTGCGACGAACGATGCGTCGCGGTCGCCATGCAGTAACAAAATCGCAGCATCTATCCGACCTTAGGGTCATTTGTCGGATCTGCGTCGTATACAGAACCACTCGATGCCACGCGCGGGGCAGACGCGTTGCAGACAGACCACGCCAGTCTCTGGCACGCAACGTGCTTATACAGACGCGGGGATGGATAAAGAGTGCTGCTGATGAGCGTCACGTCCGACAACGTGCTGGCGAGCGATGTTCCGTTCCGTGTCGAACCGGTGTGCGAGGCACTGTCGGTTCACGAAACCATCCGTCGCTACCACGATTCCTTGATCCGCTTCCTGCGGCAACGGCTGCGCGTGAAGGAAGACGCCGCGGACGTGGCGCAGGAGGCCTATATCCGCATGATGCAGTACGAGGGTTCGCGGGAAATCCAGTCGCCCTCGTCGATGCTGTTCCGCATCGCCATCAACGTGGCCAACGATCTGGGTAGGGCAGAGCAGGCGCGCCGCGTCTCCGATCAGACGCCCATCGACGGGCTCGAACTGGCCAGCGGCCAGCCCGCGGTCGAGCGCGAGATCGCTGCGGAACAGGATCTCGACCGGCTGTACGACGCCATCGAGCACCTGCCGCCGAAGTGCCGGCATGTGTTCCTGCTGAGCCGCGTCCACGAGATGACGTATCCGCAGATCGCCGCTCACTGCGGCATCTCGGTGAAGATGGTCGAGAAACACATCAGTCATGCACTGGCAATCTGCATGAAGAAGGTAGGGGGAGGCTGAGCACATCCGTCTTGGCCGCATGGAGTCAATGAACAACGAACGCACCTTGCAAGAGGCGGCGCGCAGATATGCGCGGCTGCAGGCTGACGACTGCACGCCATCACAACAGGATGAAGTCGACCGGTGGCTGGCCGAGGACGCCGGGCACCGCGATGCGTACTCGCTGGCGCAGCAGGTGACTGCCGGCATCGCGCGCATGGCGGCGGACGAACGTCTGAACCAGAAGCTGCGTGCGCTGGCGGACGAGGCCTTTGCGGCATATCCGACGCCGGTTCCGGGGGCTCGCTCCCGTCAATGGAAGGTGGCCGCCAGTCTGGCGGCGAGCGTCGCTGTGGCGACGATCGCCTGGATCGCGCATCCGCTGCTGCATTCGCCGGCAGCGGACCCCGTCGCCTATGCGGCCGGGGAACTTCAGCGACGCAGCGTGACGCTCGATGACGGCTCGCAGGTCGAGCTGGACGTCGGCACCCGCATCGAGGTGCGCATGAGTCGCGATTCCCGGCGCATCGAGCTGCTGTCGGGCCGCGCGCTGTTCGATGTGGCCCACGACTCGAACCGGCCTTTCTCGGTCACCGCCTCCGGCGCGCGCACCACCGCGCTGGGAACGAAATTCCAGGTGCAGCGCGACGCCGGCCGCGTCGTCGTCACGCTCGCCGAGGGCTCCGTGTCGATCGATCGCGAGCGCAGCGAAGCCGGCGCCGCCTCGTGGCAGGAACGCCTGGTGCCGGGCGAGCAGTTGACCCTCGATGCTGCATCCGCCGCGCGTTCGCGCCAGTTCGTCGATACGCAGCTCATCACGAGCTGGACCCACGGTCGCCATGCGTTCCGCGGCACGCCGCTGCGCGAAGCGCTGGATGAAGTGAATCGCTACGCCATCCGCAAAGTGCGGCTCGGCGATCCGTCGCTGGCAGATCTGCCGGTGGCCGGCAACTTCATCGCCGGCGACAGCCAGGTCGTCGTCGAGGCGTTCGCCGCGGTGCTGCCGCTGCGCATCGTCGATGGCGGCTCCGAGATCATCGTTTTCCGACGCTACAGAGATTGACCTGCCGGCGACTCTTCGATCGCAGGACGCCATGAGTTACGCCGCACCAAGCAACCATGCGCTTCCAATGTTGTGGATTCCTCGCCACGGTGCTGCTGCTGATCTGCGCGGGTTCGGCAGGCGCAGGCAATTCACCGGTCAGGTTCAATATCCACGCGCAGTGCCTGGCCGACGCGCTCGATCGTTTCAGCGAACAGAGCGGACTGCAGATCATCTACGACCAGGCGGCCCTCGAATGCCTGCGCACGCCGGCAGTGCAGGGAGAAATGCCGGCGGACCAGGTGCTGCGACGATTGCTGTCGGCTTCCGATCTGCAATGGCAGTACCTCAACGACCGCACCGTCGTCGTGCGCAGGAACGGAGCGGCGCACGACAGTCCGCGCAATGCGTCCGCCGTTGCGGATTCGCAGGCGCCGCGTTCTGCCAATGCTGCGGTGACCCGGCTCAGCATCATCGAGGTCAATACCGATCCGCGGCGCATCCTGCCGAACGCCGCCAGCGAATCGGCCTTCGGCTTCGCCAAGCCGCTGCTCGAAACGCCGCGCTCGGTTTCCTTCATCAGCGAGGAAGCGATCGACCTGTTCGGACTGTCGGCCGTCGAAGATCTGGTGCGGATGGTGCCCGGCGTTTTCACCACGACGCGCTTCGGCATCCAGGGCGCGGTCGATGTCAGGGCGGTGCCCGCCGATACTTTCTTTCGCGGCATGCGTCGCCTGAGCCTGCAGGGCAACGGCCGCAGCGTGCTCGCGGCGATGGACACCATCGAGATCGTCGGCGGCCCGGCCTCGCCCATCTACGGCATGGGCAAGATCGGCGGTTACACCAACATGGTGCCGAAGTCCGGACGCGCCAAGACGGGCGGCTATCTCGAAGAAATCGAAGGCTTCGTGCAGGCCATCGGCGGACAGTATCAGCGACGCGAACTGTCGTTCGGCGCGGGCGGGCCGCTGCGTGCGCTGGAGCGGTACGACAAACGCGGCGGTTACTACGTTTACGGCCTCGGTGAAGATTCCGATTCCTATGCCGAGGGTGTGCCCATCAGGCAGACGGTGCTGCAGGCCGCAGTGAGCATCGATGATTTCGCCGGACCGTTTCGTCTCGAAGCAGGCGTGAACTACCAGATCTCGCGCACGGCGGGTGCGCTGACCGGGCGCTTCACGCAGGCGCTGGTCGACACGGGCCGCTATATCCGCGGCACGCCGCTGATCGATCTCGACGCGAACGGCGGCGGTCGCATCGGCTACCTGGAGATGCAGCAGGGATCGCCCGTCAAGGGCAATCTCAGCACCGACAATCAGCCGCTGCTGCAGACATGGAAGTGGCCGCTCGATGCGAACGGCCGGCCGCTGCCGCTCGATCAGTTTCCCGTCGTCAGCGGCATTCCGCAGGCAATGTACGACTATCTCGTCGCGCATCCGGAAGCGGACCCGACGGGCCTGCTGCGCGCACAGGGTGTCGGTGGTCCCGTGCCGCAATCCGGCGCGGTGCCGATCGGCATGGTGCTCGACCCGCGCACGGTGGGTTACGACACGCTCGACCTGCGGCGCGCCGGCGCCTTCGAAAAGGAACTCGAGGCGCGTTTCGCGACGCTGTTCTTCGATCTGGTGTTCGATGCCGATCCGGACTTCACGATGAAGAACCAGCTGTTCTTCGATCGCATGGATCAATGGAAGAACTCCCACCAGCCGTTCGTGCAGGAGCAGGACGTCTACGTGATCGAAGACAAGTTCACCGTCACGCGCCGTCTCGGCAGCCTGCCTTCCTGGGTGCGGATCAATGCACTCGCTTCGCTGAACGCACGCAATACCGTTGCCGAGGGCGCGAGCGCCGGCATGGATTTCGGTTCGCATCGTTCCGATGTAATGGCCGACACCTGGAGCGCAGCTGCCGGTGGCATGACGCCGAACACGACGTTCGAAAGTCCGCTCGACAACCCGCATTTGCAGAACGACGGCTATCCCTGGGGCACGATCTATCGCACCGAATTCTCCGAATTCGGACTCGGCCTGCTGTTCGACATCGATCTGTGGACGCGATGGAACCTGCTCGTCGGCGGTCGTGTCGATGTGTCGCGCGCGCAGAACATCGACTATGCCGAAAGTTTCAATCCGGCCGTCGGCACGGCGGCGAATCCGGGCGCATATTTCGGCAGCGACGTGCGTGCCTGCGCGTGGGACGACGGCACGTCATGGAATGCGAGTCTTTCCTACGCGCCCACGCCCAATGTCCGCACGTACGTGACGTCGGCGCAATCGAGCATCGTGCTGGACGGCAACAACAACGCGCTGACCAAGGCCGTCATCGATGCCGGGCACATCGGCACCTCGCGACTCGACGAAGTCGGCATCAAGGCCAGCCTGTTCGACGAAAGATTCTTTGTCACTGCCGCCGCATACGAGCAGGCGCGCGTGGATGTGGATCAAAGCGATCCCGCGGCGCTGCTCTACGCCTATCCGACGGCAACGCGTGCGCGCGGATGGACCACTGAGGTCAAGTGGGTGCCTTCGCCCCACCTTTTCCTGTCGCTGTTCGCGATGCATCAGGTCACGCGCTACGACCCGAACGCGAGCAGCACCCAACTGGTGGATGCCCGCACCCTGGGCTTTCAGGACATCGTCGATGCCGAAGGCAATGTCATCTATCCGGCGGAAGCGTTTCTCTACGGCGGTCGCAGCCGCATCGTATTGCCGGCGAACATGGCGCAATACGCACGCAAGGAAGGCAATCCGGAAGACCAGTTCGGATTCAGCACCAGCTATGTCTGGTCGAACGGACTGGGCGCTTCGCTGAGCGGCAACTATTTCTCCGATACCTGCACGGGCCGGCTCTGCACCGTGCGCCTTCCGGAAACCTTCGTCGCGAATGCCGGCGTCTTTCTCGGTACCGGTCGCTGGTTGTTCAAGCTCGACATCAGCAATCTGTTCGACGAACGCTACTTCCGCGCACGCACCGGCGAAACGCTCGGCAATCCGCTCGCACAGGCGCTGCCCGGTCGTCGCTGGCAGTTCACGGCGAAGGCGGAGTTCTAGGGAACGCCTCGTTCGTGCGGGTAGGGTGACAAAACCTCTCCTCGTCTGTTTCTGCAGGCACTGCCTGCTGGCAGAGACAAGATGGGGAGTTCACATGCAGACATCAGTTCGTCGGCGTTCCACTTTTCTGGCGCACGCCGTTTCCGCCGTGCTGTGGGGCGCCGTCGCAGCGACGTTGCCTGCGACTCTGCACGCGCAGCAATCCGCGGAAGAAGCAGCGGAGAAAGTCGCCGAAGGCGAGCCCATCACCGGGAAGGAAGCAGAGGCACTGGGCGACGACGTCACTGCACTCAGCGACATCTCGGTGACGGAAGATCCGATGCGGGCGTTCGGCAACGAGCCTTCCGCCTCGTCGTTCGGCTTCACCAAGCCGTTGCTGGAAACGCCGCGTTCGGTGTCGTTCGTCAGCGAAGAACAGATCCGTCTGTTCGGCATCTCCACGGTCGAAGATCTCACGCGCGTCGTGCCCGGCACCTACACCACGACGCGTTATGGCTTGCAGGGCGGCGTCAACGTGCGCGGCGTCTCGGCGGACATGTACTACCGCGGCATGAAGCGCCTGCAGATGCAGGGTCACGTGCGCACGGTGCTGTCCGCGATGGACAACATCGAGATCGTCAAGGGGCCGCCGTCGCCGCTGTTCGGCATGGGCCGCATCGGCGGTTATGCGAACCTCGATCCGAAGTCGAGCCGTGCGCGCACCGGTAAATATCTGATGCAACCGTCCGGCTCCTTCCAGGCGACCACCGGTTCGTACGACAAGAGCGAAGTGCAGATCGGTACCGGTTTTCCGTTTGCGCTCGGCGAAGACCGGCCGGGCGGCCTTTACGTGTTCGGCCTGGTCGAGGATTCGGACACGTACGTGAAGCACGTCGAGGCAAAGCAGAAGTTCATCCAGATGACGACGAGCATCGACAACATGGTCGGGCCGTTCCGTCTGGAATTCGGCGGCCAGTTGCAAAACTCGGTGACGTCCGGTGCCTACATGAACCGCGTCACCCAGAAGCTGATCGACAACGGCGAGTACATCCGCGGCAATCCGCTGAAGAATCTCGATCTCGATGCCGATGGTCGCATCGGACTGCTGGAGCACGCGTTTGCCTCGCCGGTGCGCGGCAATTTCTCGTCGACGAATCTGCCGCTGCGTCAGAGCTGGGCTTTCCCGTTCGCCAACGGCGCCACGGGTGCCGCGACGGTGCCCGGTATTCCCGCCGCCATGCTGGCGTACCTGAATTCTCCCGAAGGCATGCAGGCCGCCAACTGTCGTGCCGCGGACGTGATGCGCGCCATGCCGGCCGGTGGCCCCACGCCGCAGAGCGGCGCATTGCCGATCGGCTTCGTGCTCAACCCCTGCACCGTGAGCGTCGCGCCCGTCGACTGGCGCGGCAACGGCGCGTACGAACGCGAACAGAACGGCGACCAGAAGCTCGGCTACATCGATCTCATCTACGACATCAATCCGGACTTCACGGTCAAGAACCAGTTCTTCTACGACAACATCGATTCGTTCAAGGATTCGTGGCTGCCATACGGCGAGAACCAGTACATCAAGACGATCGAGAACAAGCTCACGGTCACGAAGAAGGTTCCGGCCGAATGGCTGCCGCAGTGGCTCGACGTCAATACCCTGGGTTCGGTGAACTATCGCCGCACCAGCGGCTGGATCCTTTCCGGCGGTGTGTCCGGCAACGACTACGACTATCGCCAGGACGTGCTGTTCGACGGCGGCACCGGCACCGGCGGGCACTATCCGAACACCATGTTCTGGACGCAGTTCAGCAATAGCGGCTATGCGACCGGTTCGCCCGCCGAGCGCTACAACGATTCGGTATTCGACGAGAAGGGCGTGGCATTGATGCTGGACATCGACATGTGGCGCAACACGAACCTGGTGATGGGCATGCGCTACGACAAATCGCACGCGGAAGCGCGCGACATGCGTACCAGCAACCAGACGGTCGGCAACCTGATCGATCCTGCAACCGGACTGCTGCGTCCCGAGTCCCAGTACGGCACCGCCTGTCAGACGCCGGTCGAGGCTGCCGCGAATGCCGAGGGTCAGGCTGCAGCGCGCGCAGCAGGATGCATCGGCTTCCTGTACACGGCGCCGTTCCAGGTGGCCGAGGACACCGATTCCGGCAAGTCGTGGAGCATCAGTCTGTCGCAGCAGCTGCCCTGGGGCCTGCGACCGTACTTCACCGCGGCCAACTCGAGCCTGACGCTCGACGGTTCCAACAACATCATCACGGCGTCGACGATCCAGAACGCGACGACGGGCGTCTACAACGGCTTCATCGGCGAAGCGTTCCTGCGCGAGGTCGGCATCAAGGGCAGCTGGTTCGGCGGCAAGTTGCAGGGCGGCATCGCGGGTTACCGGCAATCGCGCAATGACGTGACGCAGCCCGACGATCCCACCGCCGGCGCCGACGTCAGCGCTACCGAGGCCGAGGGCATCGAACTCGAAATGAAGTGGATGCCGATCAAGGATCTGTTCCTCTCCGGCTACTGGTCGCGTCAGACCCAGGAATACGTGACGGCGCCGGCCAGTTCGGCCACGTTCGAGGTCGACGGCAGACAGGTCGGATTCCAGGACATCTACGATCCCGTCACCGGCGAACTGCTGTATCCCGCCGAGGCATTCCTCTACGGCGGTCGCTCGACGACGGCGCTGCCCGCGGGTTCGACCGGCTATCAGGAACGGGTCGGCAATCCGGAAACGCAGGCGTCGATCCAGGCGACGTACCGGTTGCGCAATGGCTTCGGCTTCCTGCTCTCGAGCAACTATTTCTCCGAGGTGTATGCGAACCGGCAGAAGACGATCCTGCTGCCGGAGGCGCTGGTCTACAACGCCGGCGTGACGTGGGACAAGGGCAAGGTGCACGTCAAGCTCAACGGCTACAACTTCACCGACGAGCGCTACTTCCGTCCGGCTTCGGGCGATACCAACGGCCAGCTGGTTTCCGTCATGCCCGGTCGACGCTGGGAGGCATCGCTGAAAGTGGATTTCTGATCGATGCGGATCTCCTACGGCCCGCAACGACCGACAGCCATCTGCAACATCTCGAGGAAGCCAACCATGCGCGCGAGTCGCCGCCTTCTTGCCTGTGTATGCGCCGTTCTCACCGGCGCTGCCCTGCAGGCTCATGCCGATGCCGTGCTGTTCGATCTTTCGAAGGCGACGGTCGCCGATGTCCAGGCGGCGATGGACAAGGGCGCACTCACTTCGGAAAAGCTCACGCGTCTCTACCTGGAACGCATCGCCGCGTACGACAAGAAAGGTCCGGCCATCAATTCGGTGATCGCGCTGAACCCCAAGGCGCTCGCGACCGCGAAGGCGCTCGATGCCGAACGCAAGACGAAAGGCCCGCGCTCGCCACTGCACGGCGTGCCGATCGTGCTCAAGGACAACTTCGATACGTTCGATCTGCCCACCACGGCCGGCTCGCAGTTGCTGGCAGGTTCGATTCCGCCGGACGATGCCTTCGTCGTGAAGAAGCTGCGCGCTGCCGGCGCCGTGATTCTCGCCAAGGTGAACCTGAGCGAGTTCGCGGGCGGCGGCGGCAGCGTCAGCGGCGCCACCGATCCGGAAGTGCTCAAGGCCGGCGCGATTCCCAACGGCTTCAGCTCCATGGGCCTTCAGACCCGCAATCCGCACGATCTCACGCGCGGTCCCGCGGGATCGAGCGGCGGCACCGGCGCGGCGATCGCCGCCGATTTCGCGCAGCTTGGTCTCGGCACCGACACGGGCGGTTCGGTGCGCGGGCCGTCCGCGGCCAATGGCATCGTGGGGCTCAAGCCGACGCATGGTCTGATGAGTCGCGACGGCATCGTGCCGCTGGCGCTGACCTTCGACACCGGTGGACCGATGGCGCGCAGCGTCTACGACGTCGCGGTCGCGCTCGGCGTCATGACCGGTGTCGATCCGGCCGATCCGGCGACGAAGAAGAGCGCCGGCAAGTTCGATACCGACTACACCCGCTACCTGAAAGACGACGCCCTCGAAGGCGCACGCATCGGCGTGGCGCGCGACTTCATGGGCAGGAATCCGGAAACGGACCGCATCATCGAAAGCGCCATCGCGACGCTGAAGCAGCAGGGTGCGGTCATCGTCGATCCGGTTGCCTATCCCGACTACTTGCTGCAGGGAAAGCAGGGACTGTCGACGCTGATCATGGCCTCGGAGTTCAAGGCGCAGATCGCCGACTACCTCAAGACCACGGCGCCCGAATATCCGAAGACGCTCGATGATCTGATCGCCCGCGCCAACGATCCGAAGACGGGTTATCGCAGCGCCGGCAAAGCCTATGGACTCAAGTACACGGCATCGATCGCACTCGATCTGACCGATCCGGTGTATCTCGCGGCGCGGGATCAGGGCCTGGCCCTGACGACGTCCACGATCGATGCGCTGTTCGCCAAGTACAAGCTCGACGCCATCGTCTATCCGACTTCGCCGCAACCGGCCGCGCTGATCTCGCCGCCGGATGGCGCACCGCGCGCGCCGACCGGATCGGCCACCAATATTGCCAATCAAACCGGTTACCCCGATCTGATCGTGCCCGCCGGCATGACCGTCGAGGGTCTGCCGGTGACGATCTCCTTCTTCGGCCCCGCCTTCAGCGAAGGCAAGCTGCTCGGCTACGGCTATGACTTCGAGCAGGCGACGCACGCGCGCGTGCTGCCGAAGACCACGCCGCCGCTCGCCGGCGACAAATTCACTTACTGACGCGACTCTCGAATGGGGAACAGGACATGCACTACAAAAAACTCGGCGGTCTGCGCGCGGTCATGCTGGCCGTGGCGCTGGCCGTGGGCCACGTTGCCGCGCAGGCGGCGACGCTGGATCTCGACGACGCCACCATCGCCGACATCAATGGCGCGTTCGCCGACGGCACGCTGACCTCGGAGAAGCTGGTCAAGCTGTACCTGAAACGCATCGAAACCTACGACCAGAAAGGTCCGGCGATCAACACGGTCATCACGCTCAACACGCATGCCATCGAGCAGGCGCGCGCGCTCGACAAGGAGCGGCGCACGAAGGGGCCGCGCTCGCCGATCCACGGCATCCCGATCGTGCTCAAGGACAATTTCGACACCTACGACATGCCGACCACCGCCGGTTCGTTGCTGCTGAAAGGCTCGATTCCGCCGGACGATGCCTTCGTGGTGAAGAAGCTGCGCGATGCCGGCGCGATCATTCTCGCCAAGGTGAATCTCAGCGAGTTCGCTTCCGGTTCGGGCGGCCCGAACGGCTTCAGTTCGATGGGCGGTCAGACGCTGAATCCGCACGATCTGACCAAGGGACCGTCGGGTTCCAGCGGCGGCACGGGCGCGGCCATCGCCGCCAACTTCGCGCAGTTCGGTCTCGGCACGGACACCGGCGGTTCGGTGCGCGGCCCGTCTTCGGCCAATGGCATTGCCGGCCTCAAGCCGACCTACGGATTGATGAGCCGCGACGGCATCGTGCCGCTGGCATTGAGCTACGACACCGGCGGGCCGATGGCGCGCAGCGTCTATGACGTGGCCGTGGCGCTGGGCGTCATGACGGGCGTCGATCCCGCCGACCCGGCGACGCAGGCGAGCGTAGGCAAGTTCGACACCGACTACACCAAGTACCTGAAACGCGGCTCGCTGAAGGGCGCGCGCATCGGCGTCGCCCGCGACTTCTTCAAGCAGAGCGTCGAGACGGACTACGTCATGGAGTCCGCCATCGCGACATTGAAATCGCTCGGCGCCACTGTCGTCGATCCGGTCAACTATCCCGACTACCTGCTCAACGGCCGCAATGCGATCACGCAGGCCATCAGCGGCCGCGAGTTCAAGGTGCAGGTGAGCCAGTACCTCGCGACGCTCGGTCCGCAGTATCCGCACTCGCTGGCCGAACTGATCACGCGCGCTGAAGCGCCGGGTTCCGGCTACACGAATCCGTGGCGTCTGAATGCCATGAAGGAGGCGCAGGCGTCCGTCGGCGGCCTCGACGAACCGGAATACCTCGTCGCCAGAAATGAAGGCCTCGCGCTGCTGCGCGCAGCGGTGACGGCCACGTTCGAGAAGCATCAGCTCGATGCGCTGATCTATCCGACGTCGCCGAAACCCGCGCAGCCGATCGAACCGGCAGCACCGGGCGCGGCGGCAGGCGGCGCGGGCTCGGCGACCAACATCGCCAATCGCACGGGCTTTCCGGATCTGATCGTGCCCGCGGGCATGACCAAGGATGGCCTGCCCGTGACGATCTCCTTCTTCGGTCCCGCCTTCAGCGAGCCGAAGCTGCTGGCGTACGGCTACGACTTCGAACAGGCGACGCACGCCCGCGTGCTGCCGAAATACACACCGGCACTGGCGCAGGACCGCATCACCACCGGTCAGTCCTTCGCCGCCGCGGCTCCCTGATCGCTCATCGGACAACAAAGGACCCGGCCATGAACCTGCGACGATCCGCTTCCGGTTTGGCAGCCTGTGCCCTGGGCATGGCGTTGTCGGTGCTCGCGCCTGCATGGGCGCAGGCTGCCTCCTTCGATCTGTCCACGGCGACCATCGCCGACATCCAGGCGGCGATGGAAGAAGGCTCTCTGACCTCGGAGCGACTGGTGCAGATGTACCTGGCGCGCATCGAGGCCTATGACCAGAAGGGGCCGAAGCTCAATTCGATTCTCACGCTCAACAGGAATGCGCTGGCCGAGGCGCGCGTACTCGATCTGGAGCGCAAGGAAAAAGGCCCGCGTTCGTCGCTGCACGGCATCGTCGTCCTGGCCAAGGATGTCTTCGACACCTACGACATGCCGACCACCGGCGGCTTCAAACCCATGGCGACATCGCAGCCCTCGCGCGATGCCTTCGTCATCGATCGGCTGCGCAAGTCGGGCGCGATCATTCTCGGCAAGCTGAATCAATCGGACTGGTACGGCGTGGCACCGAGCGGCGGCAGCACGCTCGGCGGCCAGCCGACGAGTCCCTACAACCCGAAGAAGATGACCGGCGGTTCGAGTTCGGGCACCGGCGTATCGATGGCGGCATGGCTCGGCACTGTCGGCCTCGGCAGCGATACCAGCGGCTCCATCGTCATCCCGACGACGCTCAACAATCTGGTGGGTTTCTCCACCACGCACGGACTCGTCAGCCGCACCGGCATGATGTGGAGCTCACCGCGCCAGGAAAGCGGCGGCCCCATGTGTCGCAGCGTCTATGACTGTGCAGCGGTGCTGGATGTCATTGCCGGCTACGACCCCGCGGACCTTGCGACCGAGGCCGGCCTGGGCAAGATCCCGAGCCAGTCCTACACCAGCTTCGTCGCGCCCACTGGACTCAAGGGTGCACGCATCGGCGTGCTGCGCGAGATGGTGCGCGCAGGTCCGAAACACACCGAAGGCGTGGCGCTGTTCGAGAAGGCGATCGCCGACTTCAAGGCCGCCGGCGCACTCATCGTCGATCCGGTGCTCACCGGCATCAATCTGCCCGCCGCGCTGAGCGATGCAGGCGCCGCGACCTACGAACGCGCCGATGCGATCAACAAGTATCTGGCGGACCTGCCGCCGACCGCGCCGATCCGCACCGTCGAGGAGATGATCGCCAAGGGCGGCGCGCTGGTGAAACCGGCCATCGTCACTGCCGCGCAGATCGGTTCGCTCGATCATCATCCGCAACTGGTCGCGGCCTACAGGCAGCAGGACATGCTGCGCGCCGCGATGATCGAAGTGATGGACAAGTACCAGCTCGATGCGGTGATCCTGCCGTATCGCACGGTGCTCACCGACGATCGTCCCACCGCGCCGAATCCCGCGGGCGGCGGCGGTTCGAGCGGCGAGGCGGCGAATCCGCTCGCGTCCTACACCGGACTGCCCACCATCATCGTGCCGGGCGGCTTCTTCGCCTCCGACGGCATGCCCTTCGGCGTGCAGTTCCTCGGCAAGCCGTTCGCGGAGCCGCTGCTGATCAAGGTCGCGAGCGGCTACGAAGCGGCGACTCATCATCGCAAGGCGCCCGCGCTGACGCCGCCGCTGGCGGGTGAGCGCTTCGACTATCCGCTCGCAGCGACAGGCGGACACGAATAGACGATGCCGACGCCCATGCAATCGCCGGCAGCGGATGGCAGTGCGGCCCTGCCATCGCTCACGCTCGGGACGCGGACGACACGGCAACGCCCGGCGCAGAACTGGATCCTGAATCCGCTGCAGGATTCGCTGTTCGTCATCGGCACGCCGCTGCTGGTGCTGACGGCCGCGCTGGTCCTGTTTCGCAGCCTCGGCGCCGCGGCGGCGACCTCGCTGATCATCGTGGCGCACATCATTTTCACGGTGGCGCATCACCTGCCGACGTTCATTCGCATCTATGGCGACACGGAACTGTTCCAGCGCTATCGCTGGCATTTTCTGATGGCGCCGGTGATACCGCTGACGTTCTCTGCGCTCGTGCTGGGCTATCTCAATCATCGCGACTACGCAGTCGAGAACTTCCTTTATCTCTACATCATGCTGGCGCTGTGGGATCCATGGCATTTCATGCGCCAGCATTATGGTTTCGTGCGCATCTACGATCGCCACAATGTCGCGCCGCGGGCGCTAGCAGCGCGCATGGATCTATGGCTGTGCGCGATCTGGTTCGGCTACATCATGCTGGCGAGCAGCGCGTGGCTGGCGGACCTGTTGTCGGACTTCGAATACAACGTCGGCCTGCCATTCGTGCGCTACCTGCCGGTCGACGCTGTAGCGACCGTCATCCAGGTGGCAGGTGTCGCGGCCGTGCTCACGACGTTCGCTTACGCGGCTTATCTGTTGTGGTGTCGTATCAACGGCTACTACATCAGCGTCGCCAAGCTCGCCCTCCTGGCCACGACCTTCGGCGTGATGTACCTGGCCTATGTGCCGAACGCCTGGATGCAGGCGACGGTGCCCGGCTGGAGCTTCAAGGTCGGCTTCGCCATCGTCGGCCTGGTGCACATGACGCAGTACCTGGCGATCGTCTGGCGCTACAACCGCAATCTCGCGACACGTCCGGGAGCGGCCCGCGCGGGATGGTTCCAGCATCTGCATCGGCGCGGCGGCTGGCTGATCGGTGCGGGCTACGTGATCGTCTGTCTCGCTTACGGCGAACTGGTAACCACCGAACGCGCCGGCCGCTGGATCATGTCCGTACTGCTGGCGATCGGTTTCACCTCGACGCTGCTGCACTACTACTTCGACGGCTTCATCTGGAAACTGCGCCAGCAACGCAATCGCGAGCACCTGTCGCTGGACGAGTCGCCGAGGATGACTGAAGCGCCCACGACACGGCCGGAAGCGAGCGCACGATCGATGCTGCTGCGACAGACGGCGTACTTCGGCGTGCCGATGCTGATTCTCAGCGTCGGTGCTTTCTCGATCCTCGAATCTCCGACGGTCCGCTCCGTCGACCGCATGTATCAGGCCCAGGCGCTGAGCGACGCCGGCCGCCTCGATGAGGCGCTGCGCGAAGCGAGGCTCGCGCTGACGTCGATGAATGACGAAGCGGTCATCGCACACAAGCTCGCGCAGCTCGATCCGAGCGCCGCGCGCCAGGCGGAGCTTGCCTTCCTGATCTACAACCGATCGTTCTACGGCCATGTCGTGCTGCCGGCGGCGTCCGGTCGCGGGATCACGTCCGCCGATCGTGAGGCTCATCGCCGCGACGCCGGCGTCGCCGCCGCCTTGCTCGAGCACGCGCTCGCACAGCACACATCGCTCGCGCATCCCGGCCGCCTGCACTTCGACCGGCCAGACGCAGAACGCACCCTGGCGGCATGGCAGCGCACCGCCGCCCCGATTTCCTGAATTCTCTTCGCAACGGAGTCCGTCATGAGCGCATCGGTGTTCGATTCCCAGGCTGCATCGGCGGCGATCGACCGCTCGCGGCGACGTTTTCTTCGTACCACTGCTGCCGCCGGTGTCGCCGTGGCGCTCGCGCCCTATGCACGTCATGCGTTCGCCACGGTGCCGCGCGACGAGTTCATCGGTCTGTCGGTAGTCGATGTGGCGAAGCTGATTCGCGAGAGACAGATTTCCGCGGTCGACGCCGTGACTGCGTGCTACGCGCGCATCGACGAGGTCAACCCGAAGCTCAATGCCGTCGTCGCCACCTGCCGTGAGCGGGCATTGGCCGAGGCCCGCGAAGCCGACGCATTACTCGCGGCCGGCAAGACGCGCGGTCCGCTGCACGGCGTGCCCTTCACGGTCAAGGATTCCTTCGATACGGCGGGTGTCGTCACTACGGGCGGAACCCTCGGGCGCAAGGACTTCGTGCCAGGCAAGGATGCGACCGTCGTTGCACGTGCGCGCGCCGCGGGCGCCATCCTGCTCGGCAAGACCAACACACCGGAGTTCACGCTCGGCGGCGGCGCGCGCGGCACCTACAACCTGGTGTATGGGCAGACCTACAACCCCTACAACACCGCGTACTCGCCTGCAGGTTCGTCCGGCGGCGCCGGTGCGATCGTGGCCGCAGGCGGCGCGTTCTTCGACATCGGCTCCGACTACGGCGGTTCGATCCGCAGTCCGGCGTACAACAATGGCATCGCGGGCATCAAGCCGACGCTCGGACGTGTGCCGCGCACCGGTCACATCGTCGGTTACGGCGGACCCTTCGATTCCTTCCAGGAAACGGGACCGATGGCGCGTCGCGTCGAGGATCTCGCGCTGCTGCTGCCGATCATGGCCGGCCCCGACAACTGGGATGCAACGATGGCGCCGGTGCCGCTCGGCGATCCGCGTACCGTCGAACTGAAAAAGCTGCGTGTGGCGTACTACACCACCAACGGCGAGGCTGATCCGACGCCGGAGATTCAACAGCTCGTGAAGCAGTGCGCCGGCTATTTCCGGGATCTCGGCTGCAAGGTGACGGACGACCGCCCGCCGAAGATGAAGGAACTTGCCGAAGCGCGACAGAAGTTCAGCGGCGCCAACGATGCCGATCACATGCGCCGCATGTTGAAGAAGTACGGCACGACGCAGGCCTCGCCCGGCCTGCGGATATCCGGCGAACTGCAACCCAGCGCCGAGTTCACGGGCTGGTGCGAAGTGATGGACAGCATCAAGAGCGAACAGCTCGCGTGGTTCGAGAAATACGATCTCATTCTCTGTCCCGCGAATGCCAAGCCGCCGCAGAAGGTGCCGGCGGAATTCACGCGCGCGCCAGGTTCGAATCCCAGCTACACCAGCCAGTACAACACCACCGGCTGGCCTGCCGGAGTCGTGCGCGCCGGCACGTCGACCGAAGAGACAGGTCTGCCGCTCGGCATCCAGATCGTGGGACAGCCGTGGCGCGATGACGTCGTGCTCGCGGCGATGGCGTACGTCGAGAAGCAGACAGGCGGATGGCAGCGGCCGCCGCTCTGAGGTGCGTCGATGAATCATCGCATTGCGGCGGCATCCGCCATCGTGCTGCTGTTCGTCGGTTGCGGGCGTGCGCCCGAGGCGCCGCCAGGAAAGTTCGAGATACTGGAGGCGCGCATCGGCGATGTGCACGCAGCGATCATCGCCGGGCAGCTCACCTCTGAGCAGTTCGTGCGCCAGTACTTCGCGCGCATCAAGGCGTACAACGGCACCTGCGTCAATGAACCCGAAGGCATCCTCGGTCCGATCACTACTATTCCCGACGCCGGCCAGATCAATGCACTGTCGACATTGAATCTGCGCCCGGCCGCGCGCCAGCGGCTCGGCTTCGACGAGCGCAAGGCACGCAGCATGACGGATGCTGCCGACGACGATCCGATGATGCCGGACGCGCTTGAAGTGGCAGTGGAGCTGGACCGCAAGTTCGCGCAGACCGGCAGGCTGGTCGGTCCGCTGCACGGCATTCCCATCGCGATCAAGGATCAGTTCGATACCTTCGACATGCGCACGACCTCGGGCGCGGACGCGGCCTATGCCAACGATCGTCCGCCCGACGACGCGACGTTCGTGCAGCGCCTGCGCGAGGCCGGCGCGATCATCATCGCCAAGGCCAACATGGGCGAATACGCCAGCGGCGATCGCAGTTCGTTCGGCGGCACGCTGTGCAATCCCTACGACACCGAACGCACGCCGGGCCGCTCCAGCGGCGGTTCGGGTTCGGCGGTCGCCGCCAATCTCGCGATGTGCGCGATTGCCGAGGAGTCCGGGCCGTCCGCACGTAATCCCGGCAAGAACAACAGCACCGTCGCGCTGGCGCCCACCCAGGAACTGGTGAGTCGCGACGGCATGATTCCAGCCTCGTTCATGAACGACCGGGTGGGTCCGATCTGTCGCACGGTCGAGGATGTGGCGCGCGTCCTCGATGTGATCGCAGGCTACGATCCGAAGGATGAACTGACCGCCTTCAGTGTCGGCCGCGCGCCGCTGCGTTCCTATCACAGCTACGCACAGGAGCGTTCGCTCGCGGGCATGCGCATCGGCGTGATGCGCGAGTACATGGACAAGCGGCTGTTCACCGCGGCCGATGCGCAGAGCATCGACATCGTGGCGCAGGCCCTCGACGACATCCGCAAGCTCGGCGCCGAAGTAGTCGATCCCGGTCCGGAGGGCGCGCTCTTCCAGGACTGCGTGCGCAAGTACGATCCGTCGGCCCACAACTCGCTTTTCATCAAACAGTTCCCCGAGCTGTTCCCGGTCGATCGCAACGGCAAGCCGGCGGCCGATCATGTGGCGACGCTCGTCGACCTGTTCTTCGAACCCGGGAAGTTTCCCGATGGACCGAGCATCCGCGGTCTCGGTCCGGCGCCGACGACGGGCGAACGCAAGTACGCTATGAACCGCTACCTGCGCGAGCGTGGCGACAGCCGCATCCACACGATGGCGGACCTGGCCGAACACAGCAGCTTCTTTCGTGACACGCGCGCGGGTTCCGGCTTCTCCGACAAGCGGCAGGGGCTGATCGAGCGCAGCGCGGACATGACGCTCGACATTGCCGCGCGCCTGCAGACCCGCTTCGCGCTGCAGCAGGTCGGGCTGCAATGCATGGCCATGCTGAAGCTCGATGCCGTCATCTATCCCACCAGCAACATTCCTCCCTCGAAGCTCGGCGCGCCGACGGAGCCGACGGTCAACGAACGATCGTCGAATGCATGGACACTGCTGGGAGCGAATGGCTTCCCGGCGATCACCGTGCCGGCGGGATTCACCACCGAGGTCTACGACCGCGTCGTCGATGCGACGGCACCGGGAGGGACGCGCCTTGTGGGGCCGATTTCTGCGGTGTTGCCCGTCGGCATCGATTTCCTCGGCAAGCCTTTCGATGAGCCGACCCTGCTTGCCATCGCTTCCGCGTACGAAACTGCGACGCGTCATCGTCGACAGCCTGCAGCATTCGGCCCGTTGAGCTCAGCGGACGAACATCAGTGACAGTGGTGGGGTGATCGGTACGAGCGTCGTCTGAAATGCAGTGAGGCCGCCAGTGCCGGCCGGGACTGCATTCATGAGCAAGCTGTTCGTCGCGCTCGCGCTGTCGTCGTTGTTCGTTGCGTATCAGGCGCGCGCGGATGTCGATCTTCCCGGCGTCGCATTGTTCACCACGGGCGGCACCATCCAGAGCAAGGGAGCGCACCGCCAGAAGTTGATGGAGTACAGCGACGGTCGCGTCACGCCGCAGGAGCTGCTGGACGATCTGCCCGAGCTGCAGGGCATCGCGAAGATCGACGTCACCGAGATCAGCAACATCGGCAGCGGCGGCATGAATACGGCGCTCCAGCTCAAGCTGGCGAAGGCGATCAACGCCGCGCTGGCGAAGCCTGGCGTGACCGGCGCGGTCGTGACGCACGGTACGGCGACGCTCGAAGAGACCGCGTACTTCCTGAACCTCGTCGTGAAGTCGGACAAGCCCGTGGTGCTGGTCGGTGCCATGCGGCCGTTCACTGCCGTCAGCCGCGACGGGCCCTTCAATCTGTACAACGCCGTGCGCGTCGCCACCTCGCCGCAGGCGAAGGGCATGGGCGTGCTCAACATGCTCAACGACGAGATCAACGCCGCGCGCGACACGACCAAGAGCAACACCTATCGCATGGAGACGTTCGTGGCGCGCGATCTCGGACCGCTCGGCTATGCCGATTCCGATCGCATCGTCTTCTACCGCCGCCCGCTGTATCGCCACACGACGAAGTCGGAATTCGATGTCGGCGCGCTCGATGACCTGCCGCGGGTCGATGTCACCTATGCCTATCAGGAATCCGATGGCGTGGCGATCGATGCCTTCGTCGCCGCGGGCGCCAGAGGTGTGGTGCTGACCGGCAGCAATGCCGACGCCGTCAAGAAAGGGCAGACGAAAGGGGTGGTGTTCGTGCAGAGCGATCGCAAGGGCGCCGGACGCGTGGTCGAGAGCGCCCGACAGATGGAGCGCGGCATCGTCACGTCCGACAACCTGCCGCCGCAGAAGGCGCGCGTGCTGCTGCGTCTGGCGCTTACCAGGACCACGGACCTGAAAGAGATTCAGAGGATGTTCAATGAGTATTGAGCGGAGGGCGGTGAGTAATGAGCGGCGAGCAGTGAGCCGGAAGCAGTGGCTGCGTATCTGCAGCGTGGCCTGCCTGCTCGCGGGACCGGCTGCCGTTGCGCAGGAGATTCCAACCTATGCGCCACCGCCGGCCATGCCGGCGGACATGGCAAAGCTGCCGCACGTCGTGCTCATGTCCATGGGCGGCACGATCGCCAGCCGTGGCGATACGCGGCTCAATATAACCAACTACGGAGGTAAGGGCGCGCCGCGGGTCGACCCACAGCATTGGGTAACGGATCTGCCGGAGCTGAAGGGAATCGCCAGTATCACGCTGGAAGATCAGCGCGCGCCGCAGGATCGGCCCACCGGCAGCGAGACGCACGAGGATTTCGCGCGTGTCGCGAAGCGGCTCAATGAACTTGCAGCGGATCCCGGCGTCGATGGCATCGTGGTCACGCACGGTACCAACACGATGGCGGAAACCGCCTACTACATGAGCCTGGTGGTGAAGACCGACAAGCCGGTGGTCTTCGTCGGCTCACAACGTCCGTGGACGGGATTGTCCGGCGACGGTCCGCGCAATCTTTACGACGCCGTGCGCGTCGCCGCGTCGAAGGAAGCGCGCGGCAAAGGTGTTCTGCACTGCATGGATCAGTTCATCAACACGGCACGCGATGTCGACAAGACCAGCGCGTATCGCGTCGACACGTTCAAAGGCGTGGATGTCGGTGCCATCGGGTTCGCCGATCCCGACAAGGTGGTGTTCTATCGCGAGCCGGTGCGACGTCACACGTCGGGCTCGGAGTTCGCGGGCAAGGACTTTCAGTCGCTGCCGGCAGTTGAGGTTGCTTTCGCGTATCGCGATGCGCCGGGCTATCTGATCGATGCCATGGTCGAGCACGGTGTCAAAGGCATCGTCGTCGAAGGCACCGGTGCGGGCAGTCCCACCGGCAGCGAGACCGAAGCGATCAAGCGCGCGCAGGAGAAGGGCGTGGTGGTCGTCGCGACCGCACGTACCAACAGTGGCCGCGTGCAGGACACGCCGCGGCGACGCGAAGCGAAGATCGTGCCGGGCGACAACCTCGTGCCGGAGAAGGCGCGCATCCTGCTGCAACTCGCGCTGACGCAGACCAGCGATCTCGCTGAAATCCAGCGCATCTTCACTGAATACTGAGAGTCGGATTTCACACGGAGATCACAGAGATCACGGAGGTCAGAGAAGAAAAATTTCCACGCGCTCTGGCTCTGCCTGTGGGGCCGGCTTCAGCCGGCCTTCTTGGGGATGGTGATCCAGTTGGCCGTGAGCGCCGGTGGCGTCGTTGAGTGCGATGAAGAGAAGAAAAGGAAAAGCGCCATGAAATTCCATCGAATGGTCGGTGGGGGACGCGCCACGCGACGCGTCAATCAGACGGAGCAGCGGGAGTGTGCATGAACAAAGAACTCGCGATCGAAGAGAGCACGTCGAATCGAATGCAGCGCCGCGATCTGCTGCGCATGTTCTCCCGAAAGGCGCTGGCTGCCACTGCCGCTGCAGCGACTTCAGTCGCACCGACGATCACCTCTGCCGCGAGCAAGACCGACGAGATCATTTTCATGTCGGCGACGAAGCTCGCCGCGCTCATCCGCGCCAGGAAGATTTCCGCCAGCGAAGCCGTCGAGGCTTACATCAATCGCCAGCTATCAGTGAACGACCGCTTGAACGCCGTCGTCACCAATTCGTATGAGCGGGCGCGCGCGGAAGCGAAGGCGCTGGACGCGAAGGCGGCACGCGGCGAGTTCGTCGGGCCGCTGCATGGCGTGCCGATGACGATCAAGGATTCGCTCGACACTGAAGGCGTGATCTCGACGGGTGCCACGGTCGGGCGGCAGCAGTACGTGCCGCAGAAAGATGCGACCGTCGTCGCTCGCGTACGCAAAGCAGGCGCGATTCTTCTCGGCAAGACCAATACGCCGGAGTTCACGCTCGGCGGGCTGAGCGGCATCAGTACCGCGAGCAATCTGCTGTTCGGCGGTTCGCACAATCCGTACGACCTCACGCGCAGCACGTCGGGATCGTCCGGCGGCGCCGGCGCCATCGTGGCGGCGGGCGGCGCGGCGTTCGACATCGGCTCCGACTGGGGCGGTTCGATTCGCGGTCCGTCGCACAACAATGGCATCGCCGGCATCAAGCCGACCAGCGTGCGTGTACCTCGCACCGGTCACATCGTCGATTACGGCGGCGTGTTCGATCTGTGGCAGCAGCTCGGGCCGATGACGCGCTGGGTGGAAGATCTGACGCTGATCACGCCGATCATCAGCGGTCCGGATTTTCACGATGTGTCATGCGCGCCCGTGCCCTGGGCCGACCCGGCGAAGGTCGATCTGAGCAAGCTGCGTGTTGCGTACTGCGTCGACAACAAGGCTACCGGCAACGGCGCCACGGACGAGGACACGCGCAAGACCGTGCAGCAGGCAGCGGCATGGCTGAAGAGTGTCGCGGCCAGCGTCAACGAAGACGTGCCGCAGCAGATCCTGCTCGATCTGAGCGCGGCGCGTTCCAGGCTGACCAGCGGCGATGCCTGGCAGTTCTATCAGCGCCTTGCCGATCGCTGGGGCACGAAGAATTTCTCGCCCTCGGTGAAGGAGCGCATGAAGAACATGACGCCCATCACCAGCGCCGAGTACGTCGAGGCGTGGGAAAAGCAGGACGAGGGCAAGTCGCTGATGCTCGAGTGGATGACGCAGTACGACGTGTTCCTGTGTCCCGTCGCCGGCAAGCCCGCGCAGCCCATCGATGCCGAGCCTGGCACGGGCGGTTTCGGCGGGCCGGGAATGACATGGCAATACACCGGTGTGTTCAACAGTACAGGCTGGCCGTCGACGGTCGTGCGCTGCGGCAGTTCTGCCGACGGCAAGCTGCCCATCGGTGTGCAGGTGGTCGCGGCGCCCTGGCGCGACGACATCACGCTCGCGGTGGCGAGCTATCTCGAAAGCAGGAGCGGTGGCTGGCAGAAGCCGCCGATCTGAGATGCGCATCATGAGGATTCACTTGCGTTGGCTGATGGGTGCGATGCTGGCGATCGGCAGCGCGCAGGCGGCTGAACCAAAGTTCGATCACCTGCTGCCGCTGACACCAGCCAATTCGGCCATCGGCAACTTTCCCGCGCAGAAGAGCGCGGTGCTGACGATCAAGTCGGGCGATACCGTCAAGTTCGAAACGGGCGGCGGCAATCGCTGGGGCGACAGGACGCCGCAGCAATGGCTCGATGAAAACGGCATCCAGCTCGATGCCGAGGATGCGCGTGCGATCGGCGAGATCGACAGGGTGGTGAAGGAAACCACGCGCTACGCCGGCATCCAGAACGGTCATCTGCTGGTGGGGCCGGTCGCGATCGAAGGCGCGATGCCCGGCGATTCGATCGAAGTGCGGATTCTGTCCGTCGTGCCGCGCATTCCTTACGGCACGGTCGGCATGCGCCCCGGCGCCGGCGGCATTCCGGATGCCGTGCCGCAGCCCTTCACCAAGGTGGTGAAGCTCGATCGCAAGCGCAACGTCGGTCTGTTCGAGCCCGGCATCGACGTGCCGCTCGGTCCGTTCATGGGCGTGATGGGCACGTTGCCGCCGCTGTCGGATGGCGCGAATCGTCGCAGCGGTCCGCCCGGGCTGTTCGGCGGCAACCTGGATTGCAAGGAGCTCGTGTCCGGCGCGACGCTCTACCTGCCGGTGTTTCATCCCGGCGCACTCTTCTATACGGGCGATTCACACGCGGCTCAGGGGGATGGCGAAGTCACGGTCAATGCCATCGAGACTGCGAACACGGCGATCCTGCAGTTCGTTCTTCACAAGGGGAAGACACTGCGGGCGCCGCGGGCCGAGACGCCGACGCATTACATCGCGTTCGGTCTCGATCCCGATCTCGACAATGCCATGCAGATGGCCATTCACGAGACCAATGCCTGGCTCGGCGAACTGAAAGGGCTGGATTTCTACCACGCCTTCGCGCTGTCGAGCATTGCGATCGACTTCCGGGTCACGCAGGTGGTGGACGGCACCAAGGGCATTCACTCGATGATTCCCAAGTCGCTGCTGTTCCCCAGGGGCGCGCCTGCTTATTGGTACAAGACGGCTGCCAAGTAACGAACCGCATGAGCATCACACGACGCCAGTTCACGCTCCTCGCCGCCGGCACGGTGGCAACCCAGTTCCTTTCCCAACGCGGTCTCGCTGCCGCTGCGGCATCCGACCCGACCCAGCTCACGCTGGCCGAAGCGGCAGCGCGCATCCGGGCCGGTTCGCTGTCCGCGGTGGAACTGACTGAGGTCACGCTGTCGCGCATCGCCACCTACAACCCGAAGCTCGATGCCTTCATCACCGTGATGAAGAACCAGGCGCTGGCGCAGGCGCGACAGCTGGATGCCGAACAGAAAGCCGGCAAGCTGCGCGGCCCGCTGCATGGCGTGCCGATTGCGATCAAGGACATCATCGACACCGCGGATGCGCGCACGACCGGCGGCAGCGCGCTGTTCGAGGATCGCGTACCCGACGAGGATGCGACCGTGGTCGCGCGGCTGCGCGCCGCCGGCGCCGTCATCGTCGGCAAGACCAACACGCAGGAATTCGCGATGGGCGGCGGTGAGACCTCGTTCTGGGGTCCGGCGCGCAATCCCTGGAATCTCGCGCACAACACCGGCGGTTCGTCGTCCGGTTCCGGTGCGGCCGTCGCGGCCTTCCTGAGCCACGGCGCGCTCGGCACCGACACAGGCGGTTCCGTGCGCATGCCGGCATCGTTCTGCGGCATCGTCGGACTCAAGCCCACCTACGGCCTCGTGCCCATCAAGGGCATCATGCCGCTGACGCTGTCGCTCGATCATTGCGGTCCGATGACGCGCACCGTGGAGGACACGGCGCTGATGCTGAATGCGATGGCGGGTTACGACCAGCTCGACATCACCAGCGTGCCGCACGAGAAGGAAGACTACGTCGCGCAGCTCGCCCAACCCGTTTCGGGATTCCGGCTCGGCAAGCCCATCAGCTATTTCGATGGCGTCGATCCGGAAGTGGAGGCGGCGGTCGAGAAGGCCATCGATCTGCTGGCGACGCTGACCAAGGGCGTTGCCGACGTCAACCTGCCCGGCGTCACGCATCTCGGCAGTCTCGGCACGCTCGGCGAAACGCTGGCGTGGCACGAGGAATATTTCAAGAACGCGCCGGGCAAGTACATGCTGGCCGAGCGCCGGCGTCTGGCGAGCATCGCCGAAGCCGAACCGAAAGCCGTCGACTACATTCGCGCCCGTTGGGAAGTCGAGCTGCTGCGTCGCAAGGTCGACAGCGCCTTCAAGGATTTCGACCTGGTGGTGCTGCCGACGCAGCGCATCGTCGCACCGACGCTCGACGAACTGCTGGCGCGCGCCGCCGAATCGGCGCCGGCCAATCCGCGCGTCGTCTCCAACTGCCAGCCCTTCAACGTGATGGGCCTGCCGGCAGTGTCGATTCCCTGCGGCTTCAGCCGCAGCGGTCTGCCGATCGGTCTGATGATCGCCGGTCCGACGTTCTCCGAAGGCAAGGTGCTGGCGCTGGCGCAGGCCTACGAGAAGGCCACCGACTGGCATCTGCGCAAACCGCCGCTGACTTCGACCACACCGGTGCCCGAGGTCGGCAAGTCGCTCAACATCCGCTGGAACAGGTAGGCCCGCCATGCGCATTCGTTCGCTGCAGATCGTAGTGCTCGCCGCCGGATTCGCCGCCACGGCGGTGCATGCCGATGCGCCGATGAAATTTCATCTGGAAGAGGCGACCATCCCGCAGATCCAGCAGGCCATCCTGTCGAAGCAGATCACCTCGGTCGAACTGGTGAATCTGTATCTGAAGCGCATCAAGGCCTACGACGGCACCTGCGTGAATCAGCCGCAGGGGATTCTCGGTCCCATCACGACGATTCCGAATGCCGGTCAGATCAATTCGCTGGTGACGCTCAACCTGCGGCCGGCGAAGCTCAAGTCCTGGGGCTTCGATCCGCGCAAGGCGCGCAGCCTGACGGACAGGAAGGATGATTCGCCGTCGCTGCCGGACGCACTGGAGATTGCCGCCGCGCAGGACGCCGAGTTCGCGAAGACCGGCAAGCTCGTCGGTCCGCTGCATGGCGTGGTGATGGCGATCAAGGATCAGTACGACACCATCGACATGCGCACCACGTCGGGCGCCGATGCGCCGTATGCCAACGATCGTCCGCCGGAGGATTCGACCTTCGTCGAACGGCTGCGCGCCGCGGGCGCGATCATGCTCGCCAAATCGAATCTGGGCGAGTACGCCTCGGGCGTGCCGCGCAGTTCGTACGGCGGCACGTTCTGCAATCCCTACGATACGGAGCGCAGTCCGCGCGGTTCGAGTTCGGGTTCGGGCTCTGCCGTGGGTGCGAACCTCGTGACCTGTTCGATCGCGGAGGAGTCGGGTTCGTCGATCCGCGGTCCGGCGAGTGCGGCCAGCGCCGTCGGCATCGCGGCCACGCAGGAACTCGTCAGCCGCAAGGGCATGGTGCAGATCGGCATCAACACGCGGGTCGGGCCGATCTGTCGCACGGTGGCCGATGCGGCGCGCGTGCTCGATGTCATTGCAGGCTATGACCCCAAGGACGAGCTGACCGTGTTCAGCATCGGCCGCACGCCGTCGCACTCCTATGAAAGCTTCGCGCACGAGAAGCGGCTCGACGGCATCCGCATCGGCGTCGTGCGCGAGTACATGAACAAGAAGCTGTTCACCAAGGCCGACGAGCAGACCATCGACATCGTGTCGCAGGGTGTCGAGGATCTGCGCAAGCTGGGCGCGACCATCGTCGATCCGGGTCCGGAAGGCGAGCTGTTCACGAGCTGTCTGCGCCAGTACGTGCCGCAGGCCGACAACAAACTGTTCACCAAGCGCTTTCCGGAGCAGTTCCCCGTGGATGCCAACGGCAAGGCCACGGCCGACCACACCGCAAAGCTGCTCGACATGCGCATGAACCCGGCGCGGGTGCCGGAGAAGGTGACGCTGCGCGAGTTCGGCAGTGCGGATGCGGACGGCCAGAACAAGTACATGCTGAACCTGTACCTGCGCGAGCGCGGCGATACGAACATCACCAGCAATGCCGACCTGATCGCCAAGTCGAGCTTCCATCAGGATCCGACCTTCCCCGATCGCAAGCGGGCCCGCGAGAACGTCGAGAAAGTGACCGAGTACGACATGTCGGAACGCCTGCTGCGCCGCTTCGGCGTGCAGCAGGTGATCCTGCAGTGCATGGCGGAGCAAAAGCTCGATGCGCTCGTGTATCCGACCAGCAACCTGCCGCCGACCAAACTGGGCGCGCCTGCCGGTCCGCCGATCAACGGCCGCAACGGCACGGGCGTGTGGAGCTTCCTCGGCGCGCAGGGTTTTCCGGTGATCACGGTGCCCGCCGGTTTCACGACGGAAGTGTATGACCTCATCCGCGATCCCACCGCGCCGCAGACACCGGCTTCCGCATGGCCGTCCGGCGGCGGTGGCGGCGGCGAGCGCCTGGAAGGCGACGATCGCACGCGGCTGGTCGGACCCGTGCCGGCGAAACTGCCGGTCGCCATGGACATCGTGGGCCGCCCCTTCGACGAACCGACATTGCTCAAGATCGCATCGGCGTACACCGCGGCGACCCGTCATCGCCAGCCGCCGTCGGCGTTCGGTCCGCTGAAGGGAGAACCGTAGAGAAGAATTTCCACGGCGATCCTCTTCTTCCTGTGGGGCCGGCTTCAGCCGGCCTCTTCGAGTACAAGAGGCCGGCTGAAGCCGGCCCCACAGAAGAAGCGTGTTCTCCGTGTGAAACTCTTTATCGAAACGCGCACGTAGGGGCCGGCCGGCGACAGCCGTCTGCCATCACAGATGAAACCTGTCCTGCAGCAGATTCTGTCGATGACGGCGACGCTGGTGGCCGGTGCCGCGGTGGCCGGGCCGTGGGATTTCAGCAGCGGTCCGCCCGCGAGTCTGCCGGCGCTGAGTCGCTACGAGGCGCCGGTGTTTCCGGCCAGGCTGCGGCCGACGACAGTGACGGCCGGCTACGCCACCGTCGTGTTCACGGTGAAGGCCGATGGGCGGGTGGAAGATGCCGTCGGACTGGAAGCCAGCGATCCGGCCTTCGTCGAAGCGACGCTCGATGCGCTGATGAACTGGCGCCTTGCCGCCGCGCCCAGTACCACGGTGCCGCGGCGTGAAATCATTCAGTTCGACTACCGGCGTTCCGGCACGGTGGCATCGCTGAGTCACGGCGATGCCATCAAGTCCGTGTTCGCGGCCGCCGGGGATTCCACGCCGGTGGTGCGCACCCTGGAATGGGAACGGATGAATCGTGCGCCACGCCGCATTGCCGGCGACATGCCCGCCTATCCCGAGGCGCTGCGCAGTCGTCCCGTGCGCGGTCACGCCATGATCGATTTCATCATCGATGCGACGGGACGCGTGCGCGTGCCGACCATCGCCGACAGCAGTGCCGCGGAATTCGGCGAAGCCGCATTGGCTGCCGTGCGCTCGTGGCGCTTCGAGCCGCCGCAGGAAGATGGCGTCGCCGTGAACGTGCGCGCCATCCGCTCGTTCTCGTTCGGCGGCGGTGTCGCCCGCCCGAGCGAGGCCAGGGTGCCGCTCGACAGCGAGAGGATTGCGCAGAATCCATGATCGAATTCGCGCTCAGCGCAGCCGATTTCCGCGGCCGCTATTTCGAGCGCGAGCCCTGGCTGATGCGCGGCGCACTGCGGGAACGACCGGTCGACTGGCCGGCGCTGGACGAACTGCTGTACCGCATCGAACCGACGCCCGCCGGCATGCAGCTGTTCAATCGCGGCGCGATTCCGGCCGAAGCCTATACACACGAGCTGGTCGAACTCGGCCAGCGTCGGCGGCGGCTGAACAAGATCGGCTTCTACAGTCACATGCGCGGCGGCGCGACGCTGGTCATCAATCGGCTGGAAACGCAGGCCAGTTTCGCGCGGCGCCTGTGTACCGAGATCGGCCGGTTTGCCGGCGCGCCGAGCAGCGGCAATGCGTATCTCAGTTTCAGCGGCGACGGCACGTTCGGCCGGCACTGGGACACGCACGATGTGTTCGCGATCCAGCTCATCGGTCGCAAGCGCTGGCAGGTCTTCGCGCCGACCCTGCCGCTGCCGCTCAGTCATCAGACCAGCGAACGCAGCGACCAGCCCTGCCCGGTGACGCCGGTGCTCGACTGCACGCTCGAAGCGGGCGACGTGCTGTACGTGCCACGCGGCTGGTGGCATCAGGTCATTCCATTGCAGGAAGGCAGTTTTCATTTTTCCGTCGGCACCTATCCGCCGACCACGCAGGACTACGTGGGCTGGGTCTGCTCCCGCGTGCTGGCCGCGACGATCGACGGCCGCCGCTCGCTGGCGAATGCAACGCCGGACGGCCTGCAGTCCGTCATGCGACAGCTCGCAAGTGCCGTCGTCGATCCGCAGGTGCAGGCCGAATACCAGCAGTGGATCGGCGCGCAGGAGACGCTGGCGGCTCCCTTCGACATCGGCCTGTTTCTCGACCAGCGTCTGCCGATGCTGCAGGAGACGTCGCGGCTGGCGGCGAACGTCCGCGCCGTTCCCGATGTGCAGGGACGTCTCTCCATCAACGGTGTGCTGACGCCGCTCGATCCCGCGGCCATTGCGGTGCTGCGCGCACTGGCGCAGGGTCCGCTCGACTTCGCAACGCTTGCCCAGCGACTGCGCGAGCTGCCGAAGGAATCGGTGCATCGAGCGGTGCTCGATCTCATCGGTCGCGAGGTGGTCATCGCGCTGCCGGACGTATAGGTGGGGGCCGACCCCGCGAACCCGTCTGACAGGAAAGTAGTTCTTCCTGCTCCCAGCGAGGTTCGCGGATCTGCATGAGTGTGCGTTCATCGATGAAGGCCGCGCTCGTCCTCGTGGCGCCGAGAACGTCGCTTTGAAACCGCCGCTGAAATATTCCCTGTGGTCGCTGGTGGCGCTGGTGGTGTTGCTGGGCATCGCCGCGCCGAAAGTACTGCCACTGCTGCATGCTTCCGAGCCCATTGCAGCCAGGTCGTCACAGCCCGCTGGCGAAAAGGGCCGTGCGCCGTTGCGCGTGTCCGCCGTGCTGGTCGAGCCGGCAGTGTTTGCGGAAACGCTGAACTCCACGGGTACGCTGCTCGCCGAAGAAGCCGTCGAGCTGCAGGCGGAAACGAATGGCAAGGTGGTGGCCATTCACTTCACTGAAGGCGCCCGCGTTCGCAAAGGCGATCTGCTGGTCAAGCTCAACGACGCCGATCTGACGGCCACGCGAGCGCGTGCGCAGTACCGCAAGGAACTCGCAGTGCTGCGCGAACGACGTATCGCGCAGTTGCTGAAGCAGGGCGTAGCGCGCCAGGAGGAATACGACACCGCGCTCAACGAACTCAATGTTCAGGACGCCGAGATCGCGCTGACCGAGGCGCAGATCGCCAAGACGGAAATCCGCGCGCCCTTCGATGGCGTCGTCGGCCTGCGCTACGTGAGTGAAGGATCGTTCGTGAATGCCGCGACGCGCATCGCGACCCTGCAGCGCCTCGACCGGCTCAAGGTCGACTTTTCCATTCCCGAGAAATACGCCACGCGGCTCAAGGTCGGCAGCCCGATCGCCTTCGCGGTCGCCGGCGCCGAACGCAAGTCGCAGGGACAGGTGTATGCCATCGATCCGCGCATCGATACCGCAACCCGTACCGTGCTGATCCGCGCGTTGTGCCCCAATCCGGAAGCGCGTCTGCTGCCCGGCGCGTTTGCCAATGTCGAGATCACCTTGACGCAGCTCAGCGATGCGCTGCTCGTGCCGGCCGTCGCCGTCGTGCCGGGCCTGCACGAGAAGAACGTCTTCATCGTCCAGGACGGCAAGGCGCAGCCGCGTGCGGTACAGACCGGGACGCGTACGCAGAGCGCCGTGCACATCCTGTCGGGGCTGGCGGCCGGCGATCTCGTGATCACGTCCGGACTGCAGCAGCTGCGCCCCGGCCAGGCAGTGGTGGTGATCGGCGAGGCGTCGACCTGACGCGGGCCGCAGGCTGAACCAGAGGTCGTCATGACGCTCGCCGAAATCAGCATCCGCAGGCCGGTGCTCACGATCGTGATCTCGCTGTTGATCGTGCTCGCAGGCGCGATCAGCCTGCTGCAGCTCGGCATTCGCGAATATCCGGCCGTCGATCCACCGACGCTGTCCATCACGACGAGCTATCCCGGCGCCGCCGCCGAAGTCGTGCAGGCGCAGATCACCGAACCGATCGAAGAAGCGGTGAATTCCGTCGCCGGCATTCGCACGCTGACCTCGACGAGTCGCGAAGGAGCGAGTTCGATCTCGGCCGAGTTCTCGCTCGACACCGATCTGGATACCGCGGCCAGCGACGTACGCGATCAGGTCGCACGCGCCGTCCGCAATCTGCCGCCCGATACCAATCCGCCGATCCTCAACAAGTCGCATGCGGATTCGCAGCCGATCTTCGGGCTGGCGCTCAGCAGCGCGACGCGCTCCCAGCTCGAACTCGGTGCCTACGCCGACTCGTTGCGCGAGCGGTTGCAGACCGTGCCCGGCATCGCCGGCGTCGATCAGCCTGCCGAGAAGCGCTATGCCATGCGCCTGTGGATGGATCCGGAAAAGCTAGCCGCCTATGGACTGTCGCCGCTCGACGTGCGCCAGGCGCTGGCGCGCGAGAACATCGAGCTGCCTTCCGGGCGCATCGAAGGCGAATCGGTCGAACTGCCCGTCAAGACGCTGTCGCGCCTCAACACCGCCGAGGAATTCAATGCGCTGATCGTCAAGCGCAGCGGCGACAGCATCGTGCGCTTCCGCGACATCGGCTATGCCCAGCTCGGCGCGCAGAACGAACGCGGCGCATTGAAGATGGGCGATGTGCCGATCGCCGGCCTGTACTTCAAGCAGCAGCCGGGCGCCAACCAGATCGAGATCGTCGACGAGCTGCGTCGTCGCCTGGAACAGATCCGCAAGGAAGTACCGCCGGACATCGACGTCAAGGTCGCCTACGACAATACCGAGTACGTACGCCGCTCGCTGCTGGAAGTCACCGAGACCATCTTCATCGCCTTCGTGCTGGTAGTGCTGGTCGTGTTCGCCTTCCTGCGCGAATGGCGCACGACCCTGATTCCCGTGATCGCGATTCCGGTATCGATCATCGGCACCTTCGGCGTCATGTTCGTCGCGGGCTTTTCCATCAACACGCTGTCGCTGCTCGGCATCGTGCTGGCGATCGGACTGGTGGTGGACGACGCCATCGTGGTGCTGGAGAACATCTACAGCAAGATCGAGTCGGGCATGCCGCCCGTGCAGGCGGGCATCGACGGCACCAGGGAAATCTTCATGGCCGTGATCTCGACGACGATCACGCTGGCCGTGGTGTTCCTGCCGCTACTGTTCATGGGCGGGCTGTCGGGCCGGCTGTTCCGCGAATTCGGACTGACCATCGCCGGCGCCGTGATGATTTCCGCGCTGGTGGCGCTGACGCTGACGCCGATGCTCTGTTCGCGGCTGCTGCGCCCGCACCAGTCGCACGGCGCCCTGTTTCGCAGGACGGAGGAACTGTTCGCCGCGATGGAGCAGGGCTATGCGCGCGGGCTGGCAGGATTCCTCAATCGCCGCCGGCTGGCCCTCGGCGTGCTGGCCGTCGCAGCGATCGTCATCGCCCTGTTCTTCGAGGTACTGCCGCGCGAGCTGTCGCCCATGGAGGATCGCGGCCGGATCTGGGTGCGCGCCACGGCGCCGGAGGGCGTGGGTTACGAATACATGCAGCGGTTCATGGACGATCTCACGGCGGCCACTGCCGATCGCGTGCCGGAAGCGAACATGATGATGACGCAGGTGCCGGGCGCGGGCGGCGGCCCCGGCATCCAGGGGCCGATCAACAATGGCTTCGTTCGCGTGTTCCTGAAGGACAAGACCGGGCGCGAACGATCGCAGGCGCAGATCGCCGACGATCTGCAGGGGCTTACCCGGCAGTTCACTGCAGCGCGCGTGAACATCACGCAGGAGGCCAGCATCGGCGAGCGCCGCTCGAACCAGAGCGGCGTGCAGTTCGTGGTGCAGGCGGCGGATTTCGAACAGCTTCAGGAAGTGCTGCCGAAGTTTCTCGAAGAAGCCCGGCAGAGTCCGGCATTCACATTCGTTGACAGCGATCTGAAGTTCAGCAAGCCGGAGGTACGCGTCAGTCTGGAACGCGAGAAGGCGCAGGCGCTCGGCGTCAGCACGCTCGATATCGCACAGACGCTGCAGTCGGCGCTGAGCGGGCAACGCTTCGGCTATTTCATTTTCAACGGCAAGCAGTACGACGTCATCGGACAGCTCACGCGGGATTTCCGCTCGCGGCCGGACGACTTGAGCAATATCGCCGTCCGCTCGGTGGCCGGCGACGACATGGTGCGACTCGACAATCTGGTGAGCTTCGAGGAAAGCAGTTCGCCGCCGGAGCTGTACCGCTTCAACCGCTACGCCGCGGCCACCGTCTCCGGAACGCTCGCCAACGGCCGGACGATGGGTGAGGGCATTGCCGCCTTCGAGCAGACCGCACGCGATGTGCTCGATGAGCGCTTCACCACGTCGCTGACCGGCGCGGCGCGCGACTTCGTCGAAAGCGCCTCGTCCCTCGGCTGGGTCTTCCTGCTCGCACTCATCCTCATCTACCTGGTGCTGGCCGCGCAGTTCGAGAGCTTCGTCGATCCCTTCGTCATCCTGCTGACGGTGCCGCTGGCGCTGGCCGGTGCGCTGTTCTCGTTGTGGTACTTCGGCCAGACGCTGAACATCTTCTCCCAGATCGGACTCATCATGCTGGTGGGGCTGGTGACCAAGAACGGCATCCTGATCGTCGAGTTTGCCAATCAGCGTCGCGATGCCGGCGACGGCGATGCGCTCGCGGCCGTCAAGGAAGCGGCCGCCGCGCGCCTGCGTCCCATTCTCATGACGACGCTCGCCACCATTCTCGGCATCGTGCCCATCGCGCTGGCGCTGGGTGCGGGTTCGGAGAGCCGCGTGTCCATGGGCATTGCCGTCATCGGCGGCCTGCTGTGCGGCGGCTTGCTGACGCTCTATGTCATTCCGGCCATGTACGTGCTGTTGAGCAGGAAGCGCGGCGCCGCTGCCGCGGAATCGACGATCACGAATCCTGCTGGCGCTTTGCCGCCGTCGCTCGCACTCGCGCCTTCGCGTGATTGATGTGCGTGGCGCTGACGTAGGGTGAAAAAAACTGTCCCCGTCTGAATCCCAGAAGGCGCCGGCAACACCGCAGGCGTCGCAACGACGGGACAGCAAGCGCGGATGACGCCGCTCTCACGAATATCGGACGAATGCACGCAGAACGAGCGCGCGACATGCGCGAATGCTGCGAGTCTGTGCAGTCCCGATCCGGACGCATCGATGCGGCGCCGCTGCGGCGCGGGAACGCGATTTGCAAGTCATCGCAGCAAGACACTCATTCCATCGAGGTCATCAGGTATCCACACATGAGCAAGACGAAGAGTCATGGTGCAGCGGCGGCGCTGACGGCAGCGTGCACGTTCGCGTTATGGAGCGCCGCGGGGTTCAGCGCCGAACCGGCCAAGGTCAACGCGGTGCTCAGCGAACAGGTCAAGGCGGAAGAGGCGGCGCGCGCCTCGCAGAAGCGCGTCGAGCAACTCGATGACGAGAGCACGAAGATGCTCGCGGACTACCGGCAGATGACGGCCGAAGCATCGAGCCTCAAGAGTTACAACGAGCAACTCGCCACGCAGGTGTCCTCGCAGCAGCAGCAGATCGACGAGATGAGCCAGCAGCTGGGCGAGATCGAGACGACTGCGCGCGAAGTACTGCCGATGATGGAGAAGATGCTGGCGACGCTCGATCAGTTCGTGAAGCTCGACGTGCCCTTCCTCACCGAGGAACGGGAAGGCCGCGTGGCGCAGCTCAAGGACCTGATGACGCGTGCCGACGTGTCGACTTCCGAGAAGTATCGACGCATCGTCGAGGCTTACCAGATCGAGATGGAATACGGCCGGACGCTCGAGTCCTACCAGGGCCAGGTTGGCGACAAGACGGTCGACTTCCTGCGCGCCGGGCGCATCGCGCTCATGTACCAGACGCTCGATGGCAAGGAGACGGGCTACTGGGACATCGAGAGCAAGAGCTGGAAGCGCGATTCCGGCTACGCAGAAGCCGTGCGTCACGGCCTGAAAGTCGCCAAGAAACAGGCCGCCCCCGATTTCATTGCCGTTGCCGTTCCCGCTCCGAAGGAGATCACCTGATGTTCAAGGTCAAGTCCACCCTGGCCAGATCCTTCGCGGCTGGCGCACTCGCTGTCCTGCTGGCGCAGACGGCGCTCGTTCCCGCGACACAGGCCGCACCGGCCAGTCTCGAAGAGCTGCTGGAGCAGACACGTTCGGCGCGGACGCGCGAGGCCAAGGCCAACGAAGAACGCGAAGCCAAGTTCCTCGCCGAACGCAACAAGCAGGCAGCGCTCATGACGGAGGCGCGTGCGGCATTGAACGAGCAGCAGCGCCGCAGCCAGTCGCTGTCCGCGGCCTTCGATGCCAACGAGAAGAAGCTCACCGAACTGCAGGCGCAGCTCGATTCGCGCGCCGGCAATCTCGGTGAAATGTTCGGCGTCGTGCGTCAGGTGGCCAACGACTTTTCGTCGGTGGTGCACAACTCGATCATCACCGCGCAGTTCCCGGACCGCGGAGAGTTCGTCACCAAGCTGGCGGCTTCGAAATCGCTGCCGTCGATGCAGGACCTCGAACGTTTCTGGTTCGAACTGCAGCGGGAAATGACCGAGACGGGCAGCGTCCTGAAATACAAGGCGCAGGTCGTGACGCCGCAGGGCGAGGCGACCGAGACGGTCGTGACGCGCGTCGGTCCGTTCAACGCCACCACCGATGGCCAGTATCTGAACTACCTGCCGAGCCAGAAGCAGTTCGCCATCATGGCGCGCCAGCCGGGCGCCAAGTTCGAAACGCCGGCCGGGCATCTGGAGGCGGCGACCGCAGGCGTCGTCGAGTCCTTCGTCGATCCGACGCGCGGCGTGCTGCTGTCGATCTATGCGCAGCGCCCGAACGTGGTGGAGCGTCTGGAGAAGGGCGAACTGGTGGGCTTCATCATCATGATCGTCGGTGCGGTCGGCGCCGCGCTCGCCATCTACCAGCTGTTCTATCTCTCAACGGTGCGTGGACGCGTCCGCAACCAGCTCAAGTTCGCCAACGACCCGGTGCCGGACAATCCGCTCGGCCGCGTACTCGCGACTTTCAAGGGCGACAAGGAGAAGCTCGAGCAGGATGCCGAAATCGTCGAACTGCGCATCTCCGAGGCCGTCATGAAGGAGGTGCCGAAGCTGGAACGCTTCCAGGCCTTCCTGCGGCTGGCGGTGGCTGCCGGTCCGCTGCTCGGCCTGATCGGCACCGTCGTCGGCATGATCGTGACCTTCCAGAGCATCACCGAATCCGGTTCCAGCGATCCGAAGCTCATGGCGGCCGGCATCTCGCAGGCCATGATCGCCACGGTGCTCGGCCTTGGCATCGCGATTCCGCTGCTGTTCGCCAACGCCTGGCTGTCGTCGATCTCCAAGTCGATCGTGCAGGTGCTCGACGAACAGAGCGCCGGCCTGCTTGCCGAACGCCTGGAGGCGAAATCCCATGCTTGAAGTACTGACAGCGCCTTTCGCGGCCTTCCACCAGATGCGCGAGCTGGGAGGGCCGGTGGTGAACGGGATCTTCGCGGCCTGCGTGCTGATGTGGGCGATCGTGATCGAACGCTACTGGTACTTCCGCAGGATCCTGCCGGGCGAAGCCAGCCGCATGCTCGGCGAATGGCTCGCCCGGCCGAACCGGCACAGCTGGACTTCGCAGCAGGTGCGGCGCGCGATGATCTCGCGGTTGAACACGTCGATGAGCGCCAACCTGCAGGTGATGCGGGTGCTGGTGCCGATGTGTCCGCTGCTCGGTCTGCTCGGCACGGTGGGCGGCATGCTCGAAGTGTTCGACTCCATGGCGGCGCGCGGTTCGGCCGATGCACGTTCGATGGCGAGCGGTATCTCGGAAGCGATGATCTGCACGCTCACGGGACTCGCCGTCAGCATTACCGGGCTGTATCCCGTCTACTACTTCCGCCGGCGCGTGCGCGTCGAGACGGAACTGCTCGCCGACAAGTTCTCGTACTGACGGAGCGACCATGCGACTGAAACGTCAACGCGTCCAGCACAGCACCGAAGAGACCGGCATCGATCTGGCGCCGATGCTGGACTTCGTCATGAACCTGCTCATCTTCTTCATCATCACCGCGGTGTTCGCCAAGGAGGTCGGCCTCACCGTCAGCCGCCCGAGCGCGACCAATGCCGAGAAGAAGGAGGCCGGCAACATCGTGGTGGCCATCGATTCCGCCGGCGACATCTGGATCGAAAAGCGCCGCGTCGATGTGCGCGCCGTGCGCGCCAATATCGAGCGGCTGCATGCGCAGAAGCCGGACGATGCCGTGGTGGTCGCAGCGGAGAAGGGCGCGCAGACCGGAATCCTCGTGCAGGTCATCGATCAGGTGCGCCAGGGCGGCGTACAGAGCGTCTCCATTGCGGCGACGGAGAGAACGGGCTGAGGCGAGTACGAGCCGCGTCGTCGCGCAATCCAAGGTTAACGAGAAGGTTTCCACAATCCCATGCAGACCCGCCAACACACCGAAGAATCCGAAGAGACTGGCATCGACCTGGCGCCGATGCTGGACTTCGTCATGAACCTGCTCATCTTTTTCATCATCACCACCTCCTTCGTCAAGGAGGCCGGCATCATCGTCAACAAGCAGGAGGCGCTGACGGCCGAGAGCAAGGAGAGCGGCAACATCCTCATCGCCATCCGGCCGAACGGCGATATCTGGATGGACAAACGCCGTGTCGACATCCGCGAAGTGCGTCCGGCGATCGAACGCCTGCATGTCGAGCGTCCCGAGGATACGGTCGTGATCATCGCCGATCGCGAAGCCAACACGGGAATGCTCACGCAGGTGATGGACCAGGTGAAGCTCGGCGGCATCAGCGAAGTATCGATCGCCACCGCGCCGATTGCGGGATGACAGGAGAACAGGAATGCATGCCACCACTGCCACGTTCGACCCGGTGACGACGGCGCGAAAGACCGACGTCAGGGGCATTCTGTCGCGCAGCCCGATGCTGTTGGCATTCGTCGCTGCCGTGTTCGTTTCCCTGATCCTGTTCGCGCTGCTGTATGCCGCGATCCATGCCGGCGAATTCGTCGCCGACAAGCGCGAGGCGCTGCAGACCATCGACTTCGTGCGGCTGAAGCGCGATTCGGAAACTGAAACGCTGTCGCGGCGCAAGCCGCCGCCTCCGCCGGCACAGCCGCCGCCGCCGGCAAAGATGCGCGTCGCGGCGGAAGCCGTGCAGCAAGGGCCGAGTGCGATGGAGATTCCGTCGTTGAACCTCGCCGCCACGGTGGGCGGCGGACCGATCGGCGGCCAGGTGGGCAAGGGCGGCGGTGCGATGTTCGATGGCGATCTGCTGCCGCTGCAGCGTATCCCGCCGCAGTATCCCCGCGATGCGGCGCGCGGCGGCATCACCGGCTGGGTGCAGCTCGAAGTGCTGGTGAATGCCGATGGCTCGGTGCGCAGCGCCAAGGTCACCGATGCCAAGCCGCGCGGCATCTTCGAAGCGTCAGCGGTGCAGGCCGTGATGCGCTGGAAGTTCAAGCCGAAGATCCAGGACGGCAAGCCCGTCGAACAGCGCGGATCGCAGAAGATCGAATTCAATCTGAACGCAGCAGCCGGGTAGTGCCATGACGAAGTCGATGCCTCAGTCTCTCCGTCGCGCCGTCCACAGTGTGCTGCTGCTTGCGGCATGCACCTGCGGGATCGCAGTCCACGCCGCCGATTGTTCGACGCCAGAGAAGGCCGGCGGCGACATGAGCGAGGGCGTCTACCAGGACACCCAGGCGGCGATGGAACTGCTGTCGAAGCAGAAATACGCCGAGGCCATCGAGAAGCTCGTCAAGATCGCGGACAAGGGCACCGACTACGAGAAGGCCGTGGTGAACTACAACCTCGGCTTCGCCTACAGCTCGAAGAACGACATGCCGAGTGCCGTGAAGGCCTTCGCCAAGGCACTGTCCTACAAGGCGCTGCCGCGTTCGCAGAGCGAGCAACTGCAGTACAACCTCGGGCAGCTGTACATCGTCACGAGCCAGTTCGACGACGGCATCAAGACGCTGCAGGACTACATCGCAAATGCCTGCGGCAAGGTGCCGGCAGAGGCGCACATCTTCCTCGCCAATGCGCTGTCGGAGAAAAAGCGCTACCAGGAGGCGCTGCCGCAAATCGATCTGGCGCTGTCCAAGTCGAAGGAGCCCAAGGAACTGTGGGTGCAGATGAAGCTGGCGATCGCATATGAAATGAAGGACTACAAGGCCTGCGCCGACGCGCTCGTATCGCTGATCGCGCTGGTGCCGAACAAGCCCGAGTACTGGCGTCAGCTGTCGAGCATGTTCTACGAGATGAAGCAGGACGCGGAATCGGTGGCGGCGCTGGCGCTGGCCGAGCGCCAGGGATTCGTCGACAAGCCGAACGAGATCAAGAATCTCTACAGCATCTACATGACCATGGAACTGCCGCTGAAGGCCGGCCTGCTCATGCAGGAGGCGATGGAGAAGAACAGGATTCCGGCCGACGAGACGAATCTCAGTTCGCTGGCCGATGCCTGGATCAACGCGCGTGAGGTGACGCGGGCGGAGACGGTGCTGACGAAGCTCGCGGGCATCTCCGAGAAGGGCGACTACTACTTCAAGCTCGGCGCCATGTATGGCGACGACGAGCGCTGGCAGGAGTCGCAGGAGATGCTGAAGAAAGCCATCGAGAAGGGCGGACTGAAGCGTACCGGCGAAGCCTGGATGCGGCTTGCGGTCGCGCAGTACGGCATGAAGAACACGCAGGCCGCGGTGGCTTCATTGCAGAAGGCCGTGGGCTATGACGAAACCCGCAAGCAGGCCGGGGAATGGCTGCGGCATCTGAGCAGCCAGGTGGCGGCGGGCGAAACGCCGGCGGCGGATGCCACGACGAGCTGACGGGTTTGCTTCTTCTTGTAGGTCAGGCTTTAGCCTGACTCCCCAGAAGGCCGGCTGAAGCCGGCCCCACAGGAAGAAAGAGCGACGCCATCACCTCGTGATGACGCGCTCCGTCAGATAGCTGTTGATTTCCTGCAGGTCGGCCTGCTTCAGCGTTCCCGTCGCCAGCTGCAGGTTCAGCACATTGATGATGTAGTCGTAGCGGCTGCGCGAGTAGTTCGTCTGCGCTTCGAACAGACGGCGGCGCGCATCGAGCACGTCGACCGTCGTGCGCGTGCCGACTTCGAAGCCGGCTTCGGTGGCCTGCAGCGCCGTCTTGCTGGATTCGAGCGCCTGCTTCAGCGCCTTGACGCGCGACATTTCGCTCATGACGCCGAGATAGGCGTCGCGCGCGGCGCGTTCGGTCTCGCGATTCGCGCGTTCGAGACGCTCGCGCGCGGCGCGGTGCAGATACACGCGCTGACGCACGCGCGACGACGTGGCGCCGCCGGAATAGATGGGCAGCGTGACCTGCACGCCGATCGAATCATCGACGCCGTCGCGATCGGCAGGGTAGGTCTGTCGTGTTTCAGGTATCGGCCCGATCGGCGGATTCGTGATGGTCTGATCGCCCGTGATGTCGTTGCCCGATCGTCCGGCGACCAGGTCGATGGTCGGAAAGTGACCCGAGCGGGCGACGCGCACGTCCTGCTTGGCGATATCGGTCGCGAGCCGCGCGGAAATGATGCGCAGGTTCTGTTCCAGCGCCGTGGTGACCCAGGTCTCTTCGTTCTCGGGATCAGGCGACTTGAGCGGCATGTCGTCGATGGGCGCGGACAGCGAGCTGAAGGATTCGCCGGTCAGTTCGCGCAGCAGTTCCAGGGCGGTTGCCAGCTGGCGTTTTGCAAGAATGACGCCGGCCGCTGCCTGGTCGTGCGCGGCGCGCGCTTCCTGCACGTCCGTGATCGCGATCAGACCGACTTCGAAGCGCTTGTCGGCCTGCTCGAGCTGGCGGCTGAAAGCTTCGAGGGTGGCCTGCGCTGCGTCCACCGTGTCCTGCGCGGCGAGCACATTGAAATAGCGCTGCGCCGTACGCTGGATCAGATCCTGCTGGGCGGCCTGATAGTCGGCTTCCGCCTGCGCCACCTCCGCATCGGCGCGCTTCAGCGTCTGCCACTGGTCCCAGCGGAAGATCGTCTGCCGCAGCTGCAGCTGGTAGGCCTTCGTGTCGATTTCCGTTTCGGTGTCGCGGTTCAGGATTTCCACTTCACCGAGAATGTTGGTGTTGGGAAACACGCTGGAGCCGTCCGACTGGCTGTGTTCGTAGGACCCGCTGGCATTGATCTGCGGCAGCAGTGCCGCGAGCGCCTGCGGCTTGGATTCGCGGCTGGCCAGACGATTGGCGTCGGCTTCGCGGATCTGCGGATCGTTCTGGACCGCGCGCTGGTAGACCTCTATCAGGTCGGCGGCCGACGCGGGCGCGGCGAGCGCCAGGAATGACAGGCCGCCGAGGACTGCCGCGGGAATGCGGTGGTGACGGTTGAGGCAGGCCAGGATCTGCGCGCGCAATTTCATTGATGGTTCCTGTTGGTCGTTTCGCAAAACACCGCGATCGGATCGTTTGTTACCGCGGCCAGAGCATTCATTGTTGCGGAACAAGTCCCGCTTCTCGTCGCGCCGGTGGTTTCCGGCGAACGACCCCGAAAGCGTCGATTGGACGCGTCAGTACGTCGGAATGGTTGCATCCAGGTCGCGCGACCACGCCAGGATGCCGCCGGCCAGATTGACCGTGTTGAAGCCCTTTTGTTGCAGGTAGCGTGCAACTTCCAGGCTGCGGCGACCGGATCGGCACAGCACCACGACCTCGACCGCCGGATTCAACTCGTTCACCCGCGCCGCGACTTCGCCCATCGGTATGTGTACGACGCCTGCAACGCTCGCCACCCCCAGTTCCCAGGATTCGCGTACGTCGAGAAGCGTCATCGCATCGCCCCGATCGCGGCGGGCCACGAACTCGGCGGGCGTAATTTCGGGGATGTTCATCGGGAAGAGAAGGGTATTGCGGCGAATGGCCGGTGAAGATCGGTGAATGACGCCGTCAGAAGACGAATTCGGGCGGACGCGGCGCGTTCGCCAGGGGCTGGACCACCGTTTCGAACAGGCCTTCGCGCTGCCATTCGCGCTCGCCGAGCCGGGTGATCTTCCAGGCTTCCATGACCGGCGACTGTCCGACCACCACGAACAGGCGTCCGCCGACCTTCAGGGCGCGCTGGAAGCGTTCGTCGTACAGGGGAAGCGAGCCGGTCACGGCGATCGCATCGTAATGACCCTGTTCGTCGAGCTGCATGCCGTCGGCGGTTTCCACGCCGGCGTTGTTGATCGAGGTTGCCAGCAGCTGGGTGCGGGCGAAGTCGGCGAGTTCGGGAACGATCTCCAGCGAGCGTACGCGGGCGGCCAGCCGGGCCATGCAGGCGGTGAGGTAGCCCGAGCCGGTGCCGATTTCCAGGGCGACGTCGTTCGGTCCGAGATCCAGGGCCTGCAGGATGCGGCCGTGCACCTTGGGCGGCAGCATCGTCTGACCGTGGGGTAGCGGGATCGGCGCATCGGCAAAGGCGACGCCCTGCCAGGCCGTAGGAATGAAGCGCTCGCGCGGTACCTCGCGCATCACGGCCAGCACCCGCTCATCGAAGACATCCCAGGTGTTCACCTGCTGTCCGATCATCTGTTCGCGGGCCAGTTCGATGTTCATGCGTCGCAAATCTATTCGGTGCGGATCAAGGACTTGAAACCCGGCGGCGGTCCGGGTGAGGGGCCGGGAAATGCGGGCGGCAAAGCGTACGGGCTTTGTCCCCGGCAGACAAGGTTATGCAGCCTTCGCCGGCCGGTGTGGTCTGCCTGTGGGGCCGGCTTCAGCCGGCCTCTTGCAAGGTGTGACCATGGCCGGCTGAAGCCGGCCCCACAGAAGAAATCTAAAGAAGCATTTCCCTGAGTGCGAGACGCGCTTCTGCAAGAAAAACCGACAGCAGATTCGCAGGTCATTCGCGCGGCAATATGGTCAATCTCCGCAGCAGAAATCCTGCGGTTCGCTATGCTGCAACGGCGTTGTTCACGCTGCGATTGCGCAGGTGCGACGCACGGAAAAAAGCGCATCGTTCCGGCGGGTAATCGAATGCGCGATGCGGGGATGAAGGGCAAGAATGGCGGTTCTGTCGTGAGGGCTCCTGCGGCATGGTAGGGGCGGGCAATCTTTCGATTCTCAGTACGTTGCTGATCGCAGCGGTCGCTGTGCTGGCCGTCGTGCTGGTATGGCGCGAACGTCGCGCCCGCCAGCTGTCCGCTGCAGCGAAACAGCTCGACGGCATCGTGCGCGACGGACGCTATGCCGAACGCGTGCGCAGCGTCGGCGATCCGGCGCAGCCCTTCGCCGCCAGCGCCAACAAGCTGCTCGAACAGATCGCGGTCAAGGAACTGCTGATCACCGAACGCGAACGCGCGCTGGTCGGCCTGCTCGGGGGCCTGCACGAAGCCGTGGCCGTGCATCGCGACGGCATCGTGTTCGCCAACGACCGGTTCGCCGCGCTGTCGGGGCAGGGACAGCCGACGCAGCTCATCGGTCGCTCGATGGCCGATCTCGTGCATCCGGACTATCGCGATCTCGTCGACGAACAGCTTCGTCGCGTGCTCGAAGCCGTTCCCGCGATGGACCGGCTGGAAGTCGAACTGCAGCCGCAGCGCGATCACCCGATCCGGGTCGAACTCTCGGCGGTCCGCATCGACTACCAGGGCGGCGCGGCGTTGCTGCTCACGATGCTGGAGATGGGGCCGCGGCCGGTTGCGGCACCTGCCGCGGCGGCGCGCGGTCGCCCGACGGCCTGGGACACGCTGGATTCGCTGGGCGAAGGCATCATCACCACGGACATCAGCGGTCGCATCGATTACCTCAATCGCGCCGCCGAACAGCTCGTCGGCATCTCTGCGGCCGATGCGCTCGGCAAGACCATCACCGACATCATCATGCTGGTGGACGAAAGCGATCGCCGCTCGCTCGGCGATCCCGTGCGCCAGTGCCTGACGACGCAGTCGAAAGTCACCGTCGGCCGGCGCGGCCTGATGATTTCGCACGACGGCAGCGAGGAGCGTTCGGTCGAGCTGACGGTCACGCCGCTCAAGGGCCAGCGCGGCGATCTCGCCGGCACGGTGGTGGCGGTGCGCGATGTCAGCGAGCTGCGCGGCATCACGCGGCAGATGTCGTATCAGGCCAGCCACGATGCGCTCACGGGACTGGTGAATCGCCGCGAGTTCGAACGGCGGCTGGAGGAGGCGCTGGAAGTCACGCATGCATCCACCGTGCGTCACGTCATGTGCTATCTCGACCTCGATCGCTTCAAGGTCGTGAACGACACCTGCGGCCACATGGCGGGCGACACGATGCTGCGCGAAGTGGCGGCGCTGGACGAGCAGGCCGTGCGCGACTCCGACACGGTCGGTCGTCTCGGCGGCGACGAGTTCGGTCTGTTGCTCGCCGGCTGTCCGCTCGACAAGGCGCGGCAGATCGCCGACGACGTGGTGCGCAAGGTGAGCGAGTACCGCTTCGTCTGGAAGGACAAGATCTTCAACATCGGCGTCAGCGTCGGCCTGGTCGAAATCACGCGCGACAGCGGCGCTGCCGACGAAGTCATGAGCGCCGCCGATTCGGCATGCTACGTGGCGAAGAAGCAGGGCAACCACGTCCACGTCTATTCGGCGCGCGACGAATCGCTGGCGCGGCATCGCGGCGAGATCCAGTGGCTGCAGCGTCTGCAGGTCGCACTCAAGGAAAACCGCTTCGAGCTGATGGCGCAGCCCATCGTCGCCACGGCGTCCGCCTCGCAGGGCCCGGCGCTCGAAGTCCTGCTGCGCTTGCAGGACGAGGCGATTCCCGGCGGCATTTCGCCCGTGGAATTCCTGCGGGCGGCGGAGCGCTATCGCCTGATGGCCGACGTCGACCGCTGGGTCGTGCAGGCGGCGCTGACGGCGCTGGCCCGCGGCGCCATCCGCGTACCGCCCGATCGCAGCATCGCCATCAACCTGTCGGGCCAGACCCTCGGCGATCCGCAGTTCCTGGAATTCGTCGTCGAAGTGCTGGACCGCACCGGCGTCGAAGCGGACAAGGTGTGCTTCGAAGTGGCAGAGAATTCAGTGATCACCAACATCGAACATGCCCAGCGTTTCATCGGCGTGCTGCACGGCATGGGCTGCCGCTTCGCGCTCGACGACTTCGGCCGCGGCCTGTCGTCCTTCGGCAATCTCAAGAATCTCTCGCTCGACTATCTCAAGATCGACGGCTCATTCATCCGCAACCTCGCGCTCGACACCGTGAACCAGGCGATGGTCGCGGCCATGATCAAGCTGGCGCGCACGTTGAACTTCCAGGTCGTGGCCGAGCAGGTCGAAGACGTCGGCGCGCTGGAGGCGGCGACGCGGATGGGCGTCGATTTCGTGCAGGGTTACCACCTGGGAAGGCCGCAGCCGCTGGCGCGGGTGGTGGCGAGGGCGAGCTGAGGAAG